>CADBNU010000257.1 GCA_902796085.1 Heyndrickxia coagulans | reverse complement strand
TGTGGGTAACTAAATAATGCGTAGAATATTAATGCTATTGAGGCAGCAGTGATAATATTTGGTAAATAAAAAACGGCTTTAAAAAAACCGGTGCCTTTCATATGTAGCCGTTTATTTGTAAATGTATAAGCTAAGAAAAGGGCGATTAAAATTTGTGGAATAAAGTTCATCGTCCATAATAGTAATGTATTCGATAACGCTTTTAAGAAGAATTCATTATTTATTATATTAGTATAATTTTCTAACCCAACAAAATTTGGTGTCGTTGCCCATCCACTTAAATCAGTAAACGAAAGAAAGATTGTATATATTGTTGGATAAAAGTTAAAGATTAAAAAAACGATGAAAAACGGTGCCAAGAAAAGATAGCCAAAGCGGTTATATTTTTCAAAGTTTAATTTCTTTCCTGAGTAGTTTAGTTTCTTCACTGGCTCAATTTTTGCTGCTGGTTTCATTGCCATTCTTACGATCACCTCTTAGACTAAAACCAAATTGGCGTTCTATTATATTTAGAAACTAGTGAGTGTAGCAATAATGATGTGAATGAACATTTATAAACGAAATAATCCTTCACTACTACACTCACGATTTAGTTTCAAATAACTAGTCTATCACTACGACTATTCAATCGTTAAATTCGGGTAAGAATTTTGGACAGCTGCTTTAAAGTTTTCAATAGCCGTATCTAAATCCACTTCTCCCTTTGAATACGGAATTAAAGCATGATCAGAAAAAAGTGTATTAAGTGTTTGGTCAAATTCCGTTAATGATTTTGCATCAATATTAGGAATTTGTTCCGCAAATGCTGCGTAATGGTTTTGTCCACCTAAAAATTCTTCAGAATAATCACCTTTAATATTTTCCACTACACTTTTATTAGAAACAAAATCCCCTGTATCTTTAGCCCAAGCAGTGAGGAAATCCTCATTTGTTGTTACATAAGCAATTAATTCAGCAGCTTCTTCTTTCATATTGCTTGTCTGCGTTATACCAATCCATGTGCCGCCTCTGTAGTATGCCGCCGGTCCTTGTACCATTCTCCAGTCACCAGCCGTAGAATTTCCTGTGTCAGACGACTCTGCATTTGGCTTTAACCAATAATGTAAGCCCCATGTTGGAAGTGAATACCCAAAAATATTATCTGCTGACATACCACCATAATACGACTCACTGTTTTCTTCTGCATCTAGCATTAATCCTTCTTCGTTAAACTTTTTAGCAATCTCTAATAAATCGTAAATTTTTTCGTCTATAACAAGTTTATTATCAACTACCCAACCTTGATCCCGAGTACCAAGAAAAGCGTATTTAAAATCAGCCACACTGGAAACCATATAAACTTCACCGTTAGATGCCTCTTTTAGTTTTACAGCTGTACGATAAAAATCATCCCATGTACCAATGGCTGCTTGTACATCTTCAGGTGTTTCTAATCCTAAAAACTCTTTAGCAATGCTATCCCGGTAAAAAAAGGCTCCTGGTGCAGCTTGCCATGCATTTGCTACAAACTGTCCATCACTATTCGTACCTACATCTTTAACATAATCAAATGTATTTTCTGCTCCTTGAACCACAACATCAAACTGACTTAAATCTTCTAACATACCTGACTCAACATATTTTTTTGCAAAATTTGCTTCCATTAATATAACGTCTGGTGCTTCCTTTGTTCCTAATACAGGATCTAGTTTTTGTTCAAATTGTTCTGTCGGTATTTCAACTACTTTAATTTTGTAGTCTAAATCTGGATGCTCTTTTAAATAATAATCGTTAACCATCGTATCTATTTCATTTGTAAAAGTCCATATCTCTAACACACCATCATCTTTACCCTTTGAACTGGAATTGCTATTTGATGTACAACCAGTTAAGATTAAGAGACTAAGGACAAGTAAAACTGATAGTAACTTGACAACTTTTTTCATTCAAATCCCTCCATCAATTATTAATTTCCTTATCCATCACCTATTCAATCCGTAAACCAACCGTTCTTCATTTAACTTTGTTATATATGTTAGCGTTTACAATACTCTTAATAAATTTAGAAAAAATCACCTCTCATCTCTAACATTTTAAAAAGATAACAAAGTTTGTTTATTGAATAAACTAACGTTAGTTAAATAATAGTTTATTATTTTTCGATTGTCAATATTTTGTAAATTACAAATTGGTGAGTCACATAATTTTTCTATCAGTGTGGTACGGCTGCCCACACTGATTTTTATAATGATAAATAACATGCCCTGACCACTCAACAACATTAATTACATTTCCTTTATTCCTTTTCTTTATAAATAAAATAATCAAAATCAGCATACTTCCTAGTGCCAGATGTATCTCGGCAGTGCATGCCAACAAAGGCACC
>CADBNU010000256.1 GCA_902796085.1 Heyndrickxia coagulans | reverse complement strand
TATACACTTTTTATCCACCACCGGTCTTGCACATAAATGGGCCAAATACCATTCCCCATCTTGTGTTTCTACTAAGCTACCATGTCCTGCTTTTTGTAATTCGTTCATATCTTCCTGATTAGAGGTCAATATTGGATTTGTTGGGTCTAGTTCGTAGGGACCAAATATGGACTTTGATCGTGCTACAGATACAGCATGAGTGTACCAAGTCCCTCCTTCAGCAGTCATTAAATAATAATATCCATTTCGTTTATAGATATGTGGAGCTTCAGTGACTCCCAGCTCCGAACCTTTAAATATATTTTTTCTTGGACCTATAAGTTTCTTTCCTTCTACAGAATACTCTTGAATGACAATCCCTGCGAAAGAATTACGCCCCTTACGAAAATCCCAAAGCATATTCACTAGCCATTTCCTACCATCATCATCGTGAAATAGAGACGGATCAAATCCACTGCTGTTCAAATATGTCGGTTCCGACCAAGGACCCTCAATATTTTCTGCGGTAACTAAATAATTGTGAGTATCTTTAAAAGCACCCATTCTAGTTTTCACATCTGTATATACCAAATAGAACAGCCCATCTGAATAACTTAAACAAGGTGCCCATACTCCCCCAGAATCAATATTTCCTATCAAATTTAACTGAGAGGTACGAGTTAAAGGTTGACCAATCAATTTCCAGTTAACTAAATCTTTTGAATGATAGATTTGTACACCCGGATACCATTCAAAAGTAGATACAGCAATATAATAATCATCTTCTACCCTTAATATTGACGGATCTGGATTAAAACCTGTCAATATCGGATTTTTTATTGTATTTCTCATAAAACACCTCCTGGCAGTTCATTTTAATCAAGCCAATATATAGACAATCTATAAATACTCCTTCAAATTTTCTACATTTACATATTGAAGGATCGTTTAAAAAGGGTATAAGCTAAATGATGACTGTTGAATTCTTTTTATCACCTATCATGATTGCTTTCTAACGCTCAAACTTTCGATATCCAAGTATGTTATTGGTTAAAAAACATCATCGTTATACTCATCAGAATAATCAGAAAAAAATATGTAAAGTAATCCCATCACTTCTATTAATGAAAAGTTGTTATATAGATTTATTGTGAAACCCCTTTCATCAATAGCTTAACAAAACGGATATTGTTTGTCTAGTATACAAACTAAGTTTTTCAAGTGAAGAAAAGAGACTATATCTTATTTCTAAGACATTTATATAAAGCAAGATATTCATAAAGTAGAATTAATTATTAAAATGGAAAATTTAAATGTCTCCATATAACAACTGGAGACATTTAAATTTTCCTATATCATACTATTTTCATTTTCTGTGTCTTACCTTTGTGTCTTTGCAAGGATCCTATATTAACGTCCTATACTCCTAGATATACTCGTGCTTCATACGGTTTGAGTGTAAATATTTGGAAATTATCCCCATCTATTTTATAGTTGCTAATTAATAACTCGTTTGCGTAAAACGGAATATCCTCTGGAAATTTAAATGGAATGTTTTCCTTGCTGAAATTTGTAATCACCAACAATTTTTGACCTTTATATGTTCGTAAATAAGCAAAAACCTGTTCGTGTTCCGGTAGTAGGAGCTGGTAGTCCCCATATATAATGATCGGGTATTGTTTTCTAAGTTGAATTAATTTCCGATAATAATGGAAAATTGAATTCGGATCTTCGATTGCCTGGTTTGCGTTAATTTCGTTATAATTTTGATTCACCTGAATCCACGGCTTTCCTGTTGTAAATCCTGCCTGTGGTTTATCGCTCCACTGAAATGGTGTCCGAGCATTGTCCCTACTTTTTGCATAAATCGATTCCATCACTTGTTCCGGGTCCTCATTACCTTCGATCACTTTTTCTCGGTAAAAATTTAAAGTTTCAATATCTCTATAATCCTCAATCGAATCAAAGCAGATATTCGTCATGCCAATTTCCTCACCTTGATAAATGTAAGGTGTCCCCTGTAGCATATGCAGACATGTCGCAAGCATTTTTGCAGATTCAACCCGATATTCTTTGTCATCTCCAAATCGTGAAACGATCCTCGGTTGGTCGTGATTGTTCCAATACAAACTGTTCCAGCCGATTCCATTGAGTCCATTTTGCCATTTGGTAAGGTTTTTCTTTAAATCAATAAGCCTAAGGGGTTTTAAGTCCCATTTGCCATATGGTCCAGAATCAAGACTCATATGTTCAAAGGTAAACACCATATTCAATTCTTTTCTTTCTGGATTTGTATATTTTTTCGCTTCTTCTACATCAACACCAGGCATTTCGCCAACGGTCATCACATCATACTTGGACAGTACTTGTTCGTGCATTTCTTGCAAAAATTCATGAATACGCGGACCATTTCGATAATATTGGCTGCCGGAAGCATATATTTCTCCCGGCATAACCTTTCCGTCTGGTAATCCTGGAGCTTTAGAAATAAAGTTGATAACGTCCATACGGAAACCGTCAATTCCTTTATCTAGCCACCATGTCATCATTTTGTATATTTCTTTACGCAGTTTCGGATTTTCCCAGTTTAAATCCGGTTGTTTTTTGCTAAATAAATGCAAATAATATTCATCCGTCACAGGATCATATTCCCATGCGGATCCCCCAAAGTTGGACCGCCAATTATTCGGTTCTTTTCCATTCTTTCCAGGTCGCCAAATATAATAATCTCGATATGGGTTATTCTTAGATTTTCTTGCTTGTTTGAACCATTCATGTTCGTCAGACGTATGATTAACAACGAGATCCATAATGATTTTCATTCCACGAGCATGGATGTCAGTAATTAATTCATCCAAGTCGTCCATTGTTCCGAATTCATCCATAATTTTTTGATAGTCGGATATATCATATCCATTGTCATCATTTGGTGATTCATAAACAGGAGAAAGCCAAATAACATCTACTCCAAGTTTTTCTAGGTAATCTAGCTTTTTAATTATACCTCTAATATCGCCGATCCCGTCCCCGTTGCTATCAAAGAAACTACGCGGATAAATCTGATAAACAACACTTTCTTTCCACCAATTTTTTTGCAATATGAATCCTCCCACCGTGGCTAATTTTTTACTCGTCTTGCAAAATCAACAAATCGAAATTTATCCGGGCGGTGCCTCGATTCGGTAAATTGAAATAAATTAGCATCATCCAAATAGACTTGGCTTCGGATGACAACCACATTAGAAAAACCTTCTAGATCGAGGAGTTCACGATCCTCATCCGTTGGGTTTTCCACGACAATTTCTTTTTGTGCAAATCCAATGACAAGTCCTAACTCATTTTCAATATAATTATAAATGGATCCTTGACAAATTTCTTCTGTTAGTAAAGGTAAATATTGATCATTAAAATAATCTTTATCTAAAATTACCTTTTCGCCGTCTATTTCCCGGATCCGGTTTACGTTCCATACCCGATCATGTGGATCAGTTTTTAAAAATTCCATCGACTTATTATTCGGATCTAAGTATTTAATAGAATGAACAATAGTCCGACTGTTTAACTCTAATTTGCCCGCTAATTCTGTAAAACTTTCAATGCCGGAAACAGGAAATGAAAATTTATTCCGATCAATTATCATAGACCCTTTTCCTTGGATCTTCTGAATATAGCCGTTTTGAGACAATAAATCTAATGCTTTACGGATGGTTTCTCTAGAAGTTTCATATTGACTGGCCAATTCATTTTCAGATGGTAACAGTTCTCCTATCGACCATAAATTGGATTGAATTTTTTTCACTAAATCATTGTAGATGTTTAAATATTTCTTTTGCATGCAGTTATCCCTTCCAATAATAGACAATCGATTCATACGGCCGAAGTTGCAACTGATCCAGCTTACGTGGTGAATCTTCATAATTTGATAGTAGGATTTCAGGTTCCTTCTCTTCCTCAAATTGCAAATTGACGACCGCATCTTTTCCGTAAAAATTACTAATCACGAGTAATTTTTCGTTTTCCCAATTTCTAGTATAAGCGAAAATTTGTGGATCAGCATCCAAAAGGAGTTTGTAATCACCGTATGTGATAATATCATATTGTTTCCGCAATTGGATTAACTTCTGGTAATGATAAAAGATGGAATTTGAATCTTCGAGTGCATTTTCTACATTGATTTCCGAATAGTTGTCTGCAACTCCAATCCAAGGAGTTCCCTTTGTAAACCCTGCATGACGTTCTTTTGTCCATTGCATCGGCGTACGACCATTATCGCGGGATTTTTGCTGCAATATAGAGATAATTTCTTCTTCGTTTTTTCCTTCTTCTTGCAAAATTTTGTAGGCGTTTAAAGACTCGACATCACGATATTGATCAATGGATGTGAAATTAGGATTCGTCATACCTATTTCTTCACCTTGGAAAATATACGGTGTACCTTGCATCATGAACAGAGTGGTCGCTAGCATCTTCGCTGACTCACGATGATATTCACCATCATCCCCAAATCGTGAAACTACCCGAGGCTGATCATGATTACACCAGAATAAGGCATTCCAGCCTCCACCTTTATGCATGCCAACTTGCCAATCAGATAAAATCTTTTTTAACTCCAAAAAGTCAAACGGTGCTTTCGTCCATTTCTCCCCATTTGGATAATCCACTTTTAAATGATGGAATTGAAATGTCATCGACAGTTCTTCACGTTCCGGATTCGTATATTTAATACAGCTTTCCAGATTGGTAGACGACATTTCCCCGACAGTAAGCATATCGTATTTTGAGAAAACATTCCGGTTCATTTCATGCAAAAATTCATGGATCCGCGGTCCATCTGTATAAAATCTACGCCCATCACCGATATCATCATCAGGGAAATCTTGATTTTTAGAAATCAAATTAATGACATCTAGACGAAAACCATCAATTCCTTTTTCTGCCCAAAAGCGCATCATATCGAATATTTTTTCTCTTAACGCTTCATTTTCCCAGTTCAGATCGGCCTGAGTAACATCAAACAAGTGTAAATAATATTGTCCGGTTTTCTCATCAAACTGCCAGGCAGGTCCACCAAATTTTGACTGCCAGTTATTCGGAAGACCACCATTTTTTGGATCTTTCCAAATATAGAATTCTCGAAAAGGATTGTCTTTGGATGATCTCGCCTGTTTAAACCATTCATGTTCAGTGGAGGTATGGTTGACAACTAGATCCATAATTAGTTTCATCCCACGTTTATGTGTTTCTTCCAACAGCTGCTCAAAATCTTCCATTGTTCCATAGGACGGGTCAATCGCATAATAATCGCTAATATCATAGCCATTGTCATTTTGAGGAGATTGGTAAATTGGCGTTAACCAAATGACATCAGCACCTAATTTTTTTATATAATCAAGTTTTTGAATGATCCCTTGAATATCACCAGTCCCTGATCCTGTCGTATCATAGAAACTTTTTGGGTAAATTTGATAGACCGTCGACCTTTTCCACCATGCTTCTGTTTTCATCATAATATATACTCCTTTCAAAACGATTATGAATAAAAATAGATAGATGCCTCAGCTCCTTCGTACCATTTTAAAACGAAGGAACTAAGGCAAATATTTTTAAATAACAATGCATTTAATTTTCCAGTTGTTTCCGTTTTGCAATAATAAATGTAATGATAAATGGAACCACGATTACAATCAACATTCCAATGAAAAAGGCTCCTATGCTGTTTGATATTGATAAAAATCCTGGAATTCCACCAACACCGATAGAGGAAGCTTGTACATTACTTACTGTAATGAGAGCACCGGCAATTGCTGCTCCGATAATTGCAGCAATAAATGGATAGCGATATTGTAAATTAACCCCAAACATCGCTGGTTCTGTAACCCCTAACCAGGCGGATATTCCAGAAGTTCCTGCTAGTCCTTTTAACTTTTCATTTTTAGTAGCAAGAAACATTGCAAATACAGCAGATCCCTGGGCTATATTGGAAAGTGCTACGATTGGCCATAGGAAAGTCGAACCTGTACTACCGATCAATTGCAAGTCTACGGCAAGAAATGTGTGATGCATTCCAGTAATAACTAAAGGAGCATAAAATAATCCATAAATTAGACCACCAATGAGTGGAACTGCCTCGAAGACAGCAATTAATCCGTTTGTTATCCAGTTTCCAATTGTAAAGGTAACTGGCCCAATGACAATAAATGCTAAAAATCCAGTTACAAGAAGAGCAACAGGTGCAACGACTAACAACTGTAAGGAGTCAATTACTCGTTTTCTTAACCATCTCTCAATACTTGCTAACACCCATGATGCAACTAAAACAGGCAACACTTGTCCTTGATAGCCCATCATGTTTACTTCAAAACCGAAAAGATTCCAAGTGGGTGCTTCACCTTTTGCTGCCGCAACCGCATAATCACTTGCAGGCATTAAGGATGGATGTACAAGAATCAACCCGAGTACAATCCCTAGTAACGGATTTCCACCAAATCGTTTTACTGCCGACCAACCAATTAGTGCAGGTAAAAATGTAAATGCAGTATTGGCTATTACGTTAATCATATCCGCTACGCCAGCCCAAGAAGGATACATTTCAATGATCGGCTGATCTGTAAATATCGGGTTAACTAAGATATTATTTAGCCCCAGTAGTAAACCTGCCATAACAATGGCCGGTAAAATTGGAATGAATATATCAGCAAGTACTTTAATTCCTCGTTGAAGCGGATTCAATTTTTGACCGCCAGCAGCTTTTACTTCTTCTTTGGTCGCTTCTTTAATACCTGTTTCATGAACTAATGCCTTGTATACTTTATCTACAGTACCTTGACCAATCACAATTTGAAATTGTCCATTTGCAGAAAACGTACCTTTTACAACATCTATTTTTTCTAATTTATCTTTGTCTACAATGTCTTCATTGTCTAATGCAAAGCGTAGTCTTGTAACACAATGAGTTGCTGCATTAATATTTTCGATTCCACCAATCGCTTCAACAATTTGCTTTGCCTCTTCGCTATATTCCATACCAGATTGAGTGACTACTTTTTCTTTTGAGCTCTCTTCAGATTGACCTTTCAACGTGATTTCCAACAATGTTGATTCCCCGGCGATCACCGTACCATCATTGGTTTTTCTAATACTTTGAACTAGCTCACCATTTGTAATAATGACCGGAGTAATATGACTTGCTGCTTTTTTCTTAATTAGCTGTAAATCAAATGTCAACAACAGATCTCCAGCCTTAACCTTATCCCCTTGCTTAACATGCATATCAAACCCTTCACCATCCATGTGAACGGTTTCTAAACCGACGTGAATAAGCAATTCCATACCTGAAGCGGTTTTTAAACCAACTGCATGCTTCGTTGGAAACGTTACGACAACTTCTCCATCTACCGGTGCAACCACTTTACCATCTGTCGGTTCAATGGCCAGTCCATCCCCCATCATCTTCTCAGAAAATGTCTGGTCTGGAACATTTTCAATTGCGACAACCTTACCAGTTAGCGGCGCTACCAAAGCTATATTTCTTGCTTGATTTGCCATGTTTTTCACTCCAATTCTTAATTGCTATTGTTATATTTCCCGTCTTAAAACAGTAGTATCCTTATTTTGGTTAAAAGACACAAATACGCATTAATAAAACAATAAAAATATTCAACAAAAAGCGTACGCTCTTAACTTTTAAAAGATTATTTTGTATGAAAGAACTTGTATACATGTTCTAGTCTGAATTTGTATATACAAGAATTCGTTTTCTATTAACTTGTATATACATGTTCTAACTATAGTTTATCTTGTATATACAAGTTTTGCAAGTGCTTACAATTAACATTTTATGGAAATATAGGAAAAAGTTCTGAAACAGCCATTAGAAGGATAAAGAAAACACAATAGTGTAAACCTAAATTATTAATATTTTAGAAAAAATATTTTGTAATGACATGTCATCTTCTTAACCTATTAAAACACTTTCTCATATAAATTAAGCTTTATATTTGTTTTTTAATGTGGCTCTTATTAACTTCTAACTTTTTGATTGTATAAATTAGGTAGAAGTATTAGAGGAATGTTTTAATAGAAATTGTTATAGTACCGTCGGGATATAAAGAATGTTTGTGGCTTCAGCAATGAAACGTGTTGATCCATCAATTGAAATGGGTGTTTACCAATGATCGATGGCGGAGAAAGTTTTGCGAAAACTCATTAACATAAAAG
>CADBNU010000255.1 GCA_902796085.1 Heyndrickxia coagulans | reverse complement strand
TGAATATAATCATCAGACAATTTATAAGAGTGAAAAGCAAATGGTATTTCCACCCAATTTACACCGTCAAAAGAATAAGAATAAGAATAGGTATTTACTTTTACATCAACTCTCATATAAACATATTCCACTTCTTTAGGTATAACAATTTCTTTTCCTTTAAGTGGCATATCAAAAGTAAAATTATCACAAGACATTAATTCAAGTATTCTACCTTTTTCTTCATTCCAAGAGATTTGGAGAGTTGTCCAGTTTTGGGTATTATAGTAGTTTACTAAACCAGCAGATTGTTGGAATGTGTCAGGATGAAATGCAACTTTTGTTTCAGCTGTAAAATTAAAATGCTGCCAACGTCTAGCCACAAAGGCTTGAGTGAATTTTGATGTAAGCGATTCTCTTCCGTAAAGTCTTAAATGTCCAGGGTTATCTTTTAATGACAACGTGTCTTCTCCTAAAGGAATACGCAATGTTTGGAAATGTAAGTTCAGTTGTTCTGAATCAAAGTCATCTTTTTCTGGATAGTCTCGTTCCCATTTCACTTCTTTAATATTTGGGCCCTCAATTTCTAAAGCAGGTTGATTTCCTCCTACAACATATGGCCAATGATTGCGCCATTCTAATCGTTGGATAGCAGTTTCTCTACCAAGTGGACAGAAACCACGAGGATCTAATAAAGGTGGCCCATCTTTCGGCAATGGTCTACCAGTTAAATGAACTAAAAACCATTCATTTGTATGCGTTTGAACTATAGATGCATGTCCAGCCTTTTGAAGCGGATTTCTTGGATAAGGAAATGATGTAATTAAAGGATTATCTGGATGTACTTCATACGGGCCTGTGATTTCTTTAGAGCGGGCAATTGTTGCTTGATGCTCGTATCTTGTCCCGCCTTCTGCTGTTAATAAATAATAATATTCGCCGACTTTATAAATATGTGGAGCTTCCACAAGACCCATATCCGTACCTTTAAATATAATCTTTTGCGGACCAACTAATTTCTGTTGCACCGGATCATACTCCTGCAATACAATACCGTAAAAATTATGGTTACCAACACGATGGTCCCAATACATATTTACGAGATATTTTTTGCCGTCATCATCGTGAAAAAGTGACGGATCAAAACCACTGCTATTTAAATATATTGGGTCTGACCATTCACCATCAATGGTGTCACAAGTCACAAGGTAATTATGACCGTCTTTCCATTGACCTTCCGTTACCTTTATATCCGAATATATTAACCAAAATTTTCCATCCGCATATGACAATGCCGGAGCCCACACTCCACCTGAATCTGGATTGCCTTTCATATTAAGTTGATTTAAGCGGTTTAAAGGTCTACTAACAAGGCGCCAATTCTTTAAATCTTTTGAATGATAAATGCCTACCCCAGGAAACCATTCAAACGTCGAAACAGCAATATAGTAATCATCTCCTACCCGACAAATACATGGGTCGGGATTGAAACCTGTTAAAATAGGATTCTTAATTCGTACCAAAATATTCACCTCAACATATTTTAATAATTTTTATATTCCATTAACTCATCACTATATATTCTTTTATAAAATACTATTTGTTAGAATATGACATGACTAAGGTTTGGTTCATATACTCTTTTGCACAGTCGTTTAATGTTTCATACCGTCCTCATCCACATCCGGCTAACATCTCAGTACTTATTGCAGGTCCTTGTTCACTGGCTTGTTTACTGGTAAGTTTAATAATTTTATTTCACTTTTCATCCCTACCAATATTAAATATATCACTCAGTTGGACCTAAAAGTTAACCGTTCAGCTAAACAAATAAAAGAAGAAATTGATGTAAATATATTATTAGAAGGCAGTTAAAATATACTGATTAATAATTGCTCTTAACTCTTCTACGCGTCCAGATTCATTTTTTATTTCAGGTAAGTCTAAAGCATATTGTTCAAGTGTTTTTAAGTTTGCTCGTCCTTCCATAATCTCTTTTCCGATTCCCTCTGTATAACTTCTATACCGATCTTCAATAAAATGATCCAATACCTTATCTTCTATTAATTGATGAGCCACTTTTAAACCGACCGCAAAGCTATCCATGCCGGCAATATGTGCTTTAAATAAGTCATCTAATTCAAAAGAGCCTCTTCGAACTTTTGCATCAAAGTTTAGACCACCTTTTCCTAAGCCACCATTTTTAATAATCTCGTACATTGCTAAAGTTGTAGAATATAAATTAGTAGGAAATTCATCCGTATCCCATCCTAATAATGGATCTCCTTGGTTTGCATCAACAGACCCTAACATGCCGTTAATACGTGCAACACGTAATTCATGTTCAAATGTATGGCTTGCCAATGTTGCATGGTTTGCTTCTATATTGAATTTAAAATGTTCTTGTAAATCATATTTTTGTAAGAAAGCTAACCCAGTCGCAACATCAAAATCATATTGATGATTTGTTGGCTCTTTCGGTTTCGGCTCAATTAAAAATTGTCCGTCATAACCAATTTCCTTT
The DNA here is from genome assembly GCA_902796085.1 of Heyndrickxia coagulans. Taxonomy (GTDB): domain Bacteria; phylum Bacillota; class Bacilli; order Bacillales; family Caldibacillaceae; genus Pallidibacillus; species Pallidibacillus thermolactis. The sequence goes on along the minus strand of CADBNU010000255.1, from coordinate 777 downwards.
GCATAATCTACAGCCATGTGGAAAAATCTTGCCAAGTTATCTTGTTCTAAACCCATATCTGTATTTAACAATGATTCGTAGCCTTCACGGCCACCCCAGAACACATAGTTTTCTGCTCCTAGTCGTTTGGCGATTTCTAATCCTTTTTTTTACTTTTCCAGCAGCGTAGGCAAATACATTTGCATTACAAGAAGTAGCCGCTCCATGGACAAATCTTGGATTTGAAAACATATTTGCCGTATTCCATAAAAGTTTCGTTTTACTTGTTTTCATATACTCTTCAATCATCGATACAATGATATCTAAATTTTTATTTGTTTCTCTTAATGTATCACCCTCTGGCGCTATATCGACATCATGGAAACAGAAGAATGGTACATTTAATTTTTCAAAAAATTCAAATGCTGCTTCAACTCTTGCTTTAGCCAAATCCATTCCTTTCAAATGACTCCAAGGTCGAATCATATTCTCGTGACCAAATGGATCGACACCTTCATATGTAAATGTATGTCAATATGCAACACTGAATCTTAACCATTCTTCCATTGTTTTACTACCAATTACCTCAGTAGGATTGTAAAATTTGAACGCAAGCGGATTTTTGGATTTAGGACCTTCAAAATCTACTTTGGAAACGCTTTCGAAAAAGGCCATTATATATTACCTCCTACATTAATAATATTGACTCTGCAGAACACATTACACTTTGAATTATACTAACTGAAACTAAGTTTGTCTACTAAACAAATTAAGTTTTTTTCGAATTTTCATTAACAT
>CADBNU010000254.1 GCA_902796085.1 Heyndrickxia coagulans | reverse complement strand
CTAAATATCATCCCTGTTGTTGTAGCAGAAATTATTGTTGGTTTAATTATTGGTAAAAGTGGATTTGATATCGTACAAAGTGATGAATGGTTAGAGATCTTATCCACGCTAGGATTTATTTTTCTCATGTTTTTAAGTGGATTAGAGATTGATTTTAATGCCTTTAAAATTAAAAAGAAAAATAACAATAAAGGTGAACAAGAACCGAATCCGTTAGTTATATCCATTATTATATTTACTGGCATTTTATTATTGTCATATGGTCTATCTTATTTATTCGTATTAGCTGGCTTTATTGACAGTGTGATGCTGATGACCATCATAATATCAACGATTTCCCTTGGCGTTGTTGTACCTACTTTAAAAGAAGAAAATTTAATGAAAACAATGATTGGTCAAATTATTCTTCTTGTTGCCGTTATTGCTGATTTAGTAACGATGATTTTACTTGCAGTATTTGTTTCTATTAAGGATAGCGGTTCAGGAAATACTTGGTTGTTACTAATTTTGTTCGCAGCAGGTGTGCTTTTATATTTTGTTGGTCGCAAATTTCAAAAAGGTCAATGGTTGGAGAACTTGTCAAAAGGAACGGTTCAAATTGGTACCCGAGCTGTTTTTACGCTTATTATTTTCCTAGTTGCGCTATCGGAAACGGTAGGTGCTGAAAATATATTGGGAGCTTTCCTAGCAGGTACTTTAGTATCGTTATTAGCACCAAGTAAAGAATTGGTGTCTAAACTTGATTCTTTCGGCTATGGCTTTTTAATTCCGGTCTTTTTTGTGATGATTGGTGTGGAATTAAATATTTGGGCATTGTTTAGTGATCCGCAATTACTATTGTTAATCCCATTATTATTAATCGCATTATTGATTTCGAAGATTTTACCGGTATGGATATTAAAGAAATGGTATTCAACGAAAATGGTTGTTGCCTCAAGTTTTATTTTAACGGCAACCTTATCACTTGTGATTGCTGCAGCCACTATTGGAGAAGATATGGGAATTTTATCTTCTGAATTAGGTGGTACATTAATCTTAGTTGCTGTCATTTCATCCATTATTACACCAGCTGTTTTCAAAAAGATATTTCCAAAACAAGATACCGATGAAATACAAATTGATGTGGCGATTATTGGGGCTAATCAAATGACTTTGCCGGTATATGAACAACTAAAATCATCATTATACAACCCTACGATTTTTCATCGTAAACAGGAAAAACTCGATCAGTTAATTTCGAAGGGCACGGTTTTTTCCATCGTCGAATTAGAAGATTATACGGAAAGTCAATTTGAACACCACAACATCTATAACTATGATGTGGTCGTATTAGCGACAGGCGATGAAAAATTAAACGCCTCTTTGGCGGAACTTATGAAAGAAAATGGAGTGGAGCGCGTTTTAGCCCGAGTTGAAAATCCGGCGCTTGCGAAAGAGTTAAAACAACAAAATATAGAGATTTTCTCAACTATTCATGCCCAACATGTGTTGTTGCGTGCTGCCATCGAATCACCATCGATGATGCAATTATTAATGGATCGGGATACATCGTTATATGAAATTAAAATATTAAATGCAAAATATCACGGTGTGCTTATTCGGAAGTTTCCGTTTATGGGTGATGTGATTTTTGTGCGAATATTAAGGAATGGTGAAGCGATTGTTCCTCACGGTGACACGGAGTTAAAACTTGAAGACCGTTTAATTGTTTCCGGCTCAATGGAATATTTAGATGAACTAAAAATGGAGTTAGAATTAACTTAACCTTTTCAATCACGGGGATTTCATGTAAAATTAGTAGTAGGTACTAATAACATGTAATAATATAGGAGGAACAGTATGGTATTATCATTAGAAGGAAAAACGTTTGTTGTAATGGGGGTAGCTAATAAACGAAGCATCGGTTGGGGAATTGCACGTTCTTTAGATAAGGCTGGAGCACGACTAATTTTTACTTATAATCAAGACCGCATGTTAAAAAATGTTGAAAAGTTAGTTGAAGAATTAAATGGAAAAGATTCCATCATTCTCCAATGCGATGTTGAATCCGATGAACAAATTGAAAATTGTTTCCAAGAAATAAAAGAAAAAGTCGGAGTCATTCATGGTGTGGCACACTGTATTGCCTTCGCTAAAACAGAAGAATTACAAGGAGAGTTTGTCAATACTTCTCGAGACGGTTTCTTATTAGCTCAAAATATTAGTGCATTTTCTTTAGCTGCAGTTGCCCGTGCGGCAAGACCACTAATGACAGAAGGTGGCAGCATCGTTACTTTAACTTATTTAGGTGGCGAACGCGTTGTACAAAATTATAATGTGATGGGTGTAGCAAAAGCATCCCTTGAAGCCAGTGTCCGTTACTTAGCCAATGATTTAGGAAAAGATGGTATCCGTGTGAATTCAATTTCAGCAGGTCCAATCCGCACGTTATCCGCAAAAGGGATTCGTGATTTTAATTCGGTTCTGAATGAAATTGAAGAACGTGCACCCCTCCGCCGGACAACAACGCAGGAAGAAGTCGGTGATACGGCGTTATTCTTATTTAGCGATTTATCAAGAGGAATTACAGGAGAAAATATTCATGTAGATTCAGGTTTCCATATTCTTTCTATTTAACGAATAAAGGATCTTACTTCAATACATATCTCGTATTGATTAAGTAAGATCCTTTTTATTTTTAATCAAAATAGGCATTTAACAAACAAAAAGCAATTGCATACAAATACTATATATCTTCATGTAGGGGAGAGTTAGGAACAATGGAAAAGCAAGATAATTTAAAACAAGGATCAATATTGCTTGGGAAAGAGACAATTGAGCGAGATTACTCAGGTCAAATGCAATCGGTGTATCGAATTAAAATTAACGATGGTAATCAAGAATTGAGGCAGGAAAATGAAAAACTAGATAAGTTAGAAGTGGAACTTGACATCGAAACAGATGATCAAGTTGCTGATCGTGAGAAGATAATTGAGAAACATGAGGAAAATAATGATGAAATGGTTCAAAATAAGGAACATGACCAAGAGTCGGATACTGAAACTCATTTTGATGAATCAGAAAAAGTGAACATGCGAAAATTAATCCGCCGTTTGGCCCTTTACCCTATTGGAATTGAAAGACCTATTTGTGAAGCTGAAATTTCAGGTGAGCGAAAAAAATTTCAAGTCATTAGTAAACGCGGGAATCGATTACGCATATTTTATAAACGTCGTTATGAATGGGTTGAAATTGATGATATAAAAAACTTTACTGTTATATCTTAAACGATGAACGTAAATTGTAAATAAAATAATTTTCTTCATCAATAAAGAGGTCTTTAAATATGACCTCTTTTTTTCATCTAAGACGATTTTAGTGAAAATAGTGGAGATCGACTTTATAACTCTATATTAGAATAATGATACAGTAGAAGAAATTAGGGGCTGTCCAGAAAGTCAGCCCAACAAAAAATTAAGTTTTGGTGGCGGACGCTTATTCGTAAAGCATGCTAGGAGCCTCCTTAATTCATATTCTTGTAGAATCTCGTATATGAATTATACTGCACAATAGTTGTGCACCTTTTTGGAGCCGCCACCTCCACTTAAAAAACGGTCTTCTATCCGACTTTTAAAAAACTGATATGGCATTCCCTATTAGATGAATCATTCCATATTAAACTGTTACTTGTCTTGGAGTAGTTGCAGGATGGCAAACAACGCCGCAGAAACAATTTAAATCAACAGTAATGCAAATACCTGAATGGAAATAGCCTCCATTTGGTTCAGATACCGGATCATCTAAAATGTCAAATAGGTTATTAATTAATGAAGTTTTTGTTAGTTCTGGTGTAATAAAGCCAGATGTATCTACGAACTGTAGAAGTTCTAAGGTTGCACAGCAAGTCTCTGGATCAACGTCTACAACACGGAATGCAACAGCCATAACAGAAGTAATACCACCGGCATTTGTTCTGCGAACACCTCTAGCTACAAAATAATCACAGTCACCTTTACAAATTAGTGAGACAGGAATTGTTGTTGGTCTAGCTCCAGTAGGATCGATACCTCCACATAACTCATCCAGAGCTGTCGAACAACCACTTACACAATTTGATGGGCTAACTTTTTCTTGGGCTTCTACGATATCAAGCAATATATCACAAACACAATTGTTAGTGTATTCTCCATGTTCACAACTCATACTCTTCTTTCCTCCTTATCAGTATTTCTCGTTCACTTACAGACTATGTAAGAAGGCGGATAACGGCATCAGTTAAACGCCCATTTTATGGTGAATTTTAATTATAAAAATAAGCCCACTTTTATATATTTTAATGAGGAGGCGGGACAGTGGTGAATGAATTCGATGGATGGTTATTTTTTTTAATGAGTTTGGCTGTATTTCGTTTAACGAGATTAATTGTATTTGATAAGATTACAGAATTTCTTCGGATGCCATTTCTAGATGAAATTGAAGAGAAGGATGAAGAAGGAAATATCGAGATTTATCTTGTTCCGAAACAGAAAGGAATTAGAAAATGGTTTGGAGAGTTGTTGAATTGTTATTGGTGTACAGGGATTTGGGTTAGTATTTTCCTAGTTGTTTTTTATCATTTTTACCCTACAATAGCTGAACCGATAATTGTTATACTGGCCGTTGCAGCCTGTGGCGCTATATTAGAAACATTAAATTCATTTTTATTAGATAAATAACACGAACAAAATGCAAATCATTCTCGTACAATAATAAAAAATGAAAAGAGGGGAAACAATGAGAAGAAAACTAGTAAAATCGGAAAAATCGTTAGCATTAAAAAAAGCGCAAAGGACAATAAGAAGAAAGAGTTGTGGATGTGGTCGTAGAAGACGAAATAATAACGATCATCAATAATTCATTAATTCATTTATGGCATCTGGTATTTTCAGATGCCATTTTTTATGCATTCGTCCATTTTTAAAGTTGTTTGTGTAGAAAGGAACAATAACCCAAGCAGTCATTATTAATAATCATATATAAATATAGACGGTACTATAAGGAGGGTAAAAGATGTTAAGAGAGTTATTAAAAAGACTGAAAATTGCAGGTTTAACGATTGATGCTGTATATACATTACCAACCAATGTAGCTGGTCAACCACAATTAGTAGGTGTAAGAGTTGTCGATGTTAGTTTAACATCGGTTACATTTGAAAGTGTTGGTTCACCAGCGCCCGAATTAATTACAGTCGCAATTGATAAAATTGTTGCGATTGAACATCCACCAGTTCCGTGACAATGAAGGGCTCCTGAATAGGGGCTCTTTTTATAAGGACAATTATTGATGTATGAAGGAAGACTCATGACTTAAAAAAGGAAAGTGAAAAATGAAGATACTTTTTATTACGAAGGATTTTACAAATCGAATTGAAAAATCTAGTTATTATTTACTAGAAGCATTAAAAAAGAAGGCGAATGTCGTCCCGAGTAGTGAGGATGGCAATATTGAAACAATATTAAAAAAAATTAGATTTGAGCCTGATTTCATTTTACTGAATGATATGAAACCAAGCTATTGTCCGTATGTACGTGGATTTCATCGTCTTCATATTCCAGTAGGTGCTATCGTTCATGATTTAAAATATAAACCGAATCAAAGAAGACAATTCTATAAAGAAGAAAATATTCGATTCCTTTTTACACATTATCGGAATGCGTTTAAGGAACTCTTCCCGGAACTGATTGACCGGATGATATGGTTTCCACATCATGTTCCGACTGATATTTTTAACGATTACCATTTGAAGCGGGATATTGACATATTAATGATGGGGTCGATTTATCCGCGTCTTTATCCAATGCGGGCAAAGTTCTATGAAATATTGAAAGATGAACCGAATTTTGTCTATCATGAACATCCTGGCTATTTAAAGATAGAAGATTGGCAAAATGTATATGCCGGTAAAAAGTATGCACGCGAAATTAATCGGGCAAAAATTTTTGTCACATGTCATTCGATTGATCATTTTCCTCTGTTAAAGTACTTTGAGGTTTTAGCTTGTAAGACTTTACTAGTTGCAACACCGTCAAAGGAACTAGAGGAACTAGGCTTTATAGATGGAGAAACATTTGTTGCGGTAAATGAAGAAAATATAAAAGAAAAAATAGCCTATTACTTAAAAAATGAAAAGGAAAGAAAAAAAATATCGGAACGTGGTTATGAAATGGTTCACAACCATCATTCTACGGATAAACGAGTTGAAAGTTTAATAACACGTATTAAAGAAATTGTGAAACAAAATCAATAGAAAAAATAACGAAACCTTCTCTGAATATGACAAAATTAGACCGTCAACTAGTCCGAATGAAGCGAGAACGAATAGTATAAAAATAAAGTTAATAAATTAGGAAGTGTTTATATGAGAGTCATAACGATATTAGGAACAAGACCAGAAATTATTCGCCTAAGTTTAATTATAAAAAAATTAGACCAATTTTGTGATAAGCATGTTCTTGTCCATACAGGTCAAAATTTCACAAAAAATTTGAGTGATATTTTTTTTGAAGAATTAGATATTCGAAAGCCGGATTATCATCTATATAATGAAAAAAACACATTAGGAAATCAATTAGCGACCATGTATAAGGAATTGGAACAGATTATTCAGGTAGAAAAACCGGATAAAGCATTGGTACTTGGCGATACCAATAGTGGTTTATCAGCAATCCTTTTAGAGAGGATGGGGATCCCTGTCATCCATATGGAAGCAGGGAACCGGTGTTATGATTTACAAGTACCAGAGGAGAAAAATCGTCGAGTGATTGACGCAATTTCTACTTTTAATTTACCGTATACACCAAATTCAAAGGAAAATTTAATCCGGGAAGGCATACCAAACCATCGTATTATGGTCAGTGGTAACCCAATCAATGAAGTTCTGACTTATTATAAAGATAAAATTGAACAAAGTCATATACTCAAAAACTTAAATTTAAAAGAAAGGGATTATTTTGTCGTAACGACCCATCGAGCAGAAAATGTGGATCATATTAAGCATTTAAGTGAAATTCTCCATGCATTAAATAAAGTGGCTGAAAAATATCAAAAAAGAATCATTTGTAGCATTCATCCTCGTACAAGGTCAAAACTTCAACATATACAACAGATCACCCTCCATCCCTTAGTTGAATTCCATGAACCCTTTGGATTTTTCGATTTTATTAAACTACAAAAAAATGCATATTGCGTCTTAACGGATAGTGGTACTGTTCAAGAAGAAAGTTGTATTTTTCATGTACCAGCAGTCACAATCCGCAATAGTACAGAACGGCCTGAAACAGTAGAATGTGGAAGTAATATTGTTTCTGGTATTGATCGGAATTCGATCCTTCGAGCTGTGGATGTCATGGTTAGTAAACCTCCAAATTGGGATCTACCGACTGGATACGGCGATGAAAATGTTTCTGATAAAGTTGTTAAATTTGTATTAGGAGGTAAAGGAGTTGTTTGAACAAAAAACCATTCTTATAACAGGAGGAACTGGTTCTTGGGGATATGAATTAGTTGCTCAACTATTAACAAAAAATCCTAAAGAAATTCGAATATTTTCTAGGAATGAATCAAGTCAAGTTGCAATGCAACGGAAATTCAACGATGAACGATTAAAATTCTTTATCGGTGATATTCGTGATAAAGAAAGTTTAATAGAAGCATGCAAAAACGTCAATATCATTTTTCATTTAGCTGCTTTAAAGCATGTTCCAGTTTGTGAGGCTCAACCTTTAGAAGCATTAAAAACGAATGTAATCGGCACACAAAATGTCATCGATGCAGCCATTTTGAACAAAGTAGAGAAAGTAGTTTATATTTCAACAGATAAAGCTGCCAATCCCGCAAACTTTTATGGATTAACAAAAGCAATGGGTGAGCAATTGATTACTCATGCCAATCTATTAACAGAACATACACGATTCGTTACTATTCGCGGCGGAAATGTACTCGGAACAAACGGCAGTGTAATTCATGTATTTAAAAATCAAATTAAGACAACCGGAGTCGTCTCTTTAACAGATAAAGAAATGACAAGATTTTTCCTAACGTTAGAAGATGCGATTCAATTATTGTTTAAAGCAGCTGAATCAAGTATTGGCGGGGAAATATTTGTAATGAAGATGCCAACCTGTAAAATACTTGATTTAGCAGAAGTTATGATTGAAGAACTTGGAAACGATCAAGTCAAGATTGTTGAAACAGGAATACGTCCAGGTGAAAAAATTCACGAAATTTTATTTTCGGAAATTGAGAGCAAATATACGGTTACGTTTGATGAACAATATTATGTCATTTTACCGCCCAAAATGAGTGTTAAATTAAAAGAGAAATATGCCGACTGTCCAATTGTACCAACTAAATGTTACAGTTCCCATGAAGGATTAATGAATAAAGCTGCACTGAGAAAGCTATTGAAAAAAGGGGGCTTTCTATCGTGAAGTTACTTGTTATTGGTGGTCAAGGAATGGCGGGTCATATGATTGTTCAAT
>CADBNU010000253.1 GCA_902796085.1 Heyndrickxia coagulans | reverse complement strand
CACCATTGAAACAGTTCCACTTACTTATAAAAACACAGAAGAAAATATCGTATTAAAAAAATGAGCCAATTTTTGGGCAATATCAGAGAAGATGTTATACGTATGAATCTCTTCTATAATTTTTTTCTTTTCATTTAAATTATGACTGGATATTTTTTCGCCTAAGATGCTTGTTTCATATGCACCCTCGTGTTCCTCTATCGAGATCACTCGTTCGAAGCTCCCGTCATCATAGCCTTTCATTTTATGCAGACCGTTATTCGCCTCTAAAAAGCCGAGAATGATCCCAAAAAATAATATACTTATTAATAAAAATGTTTTTAAAAAGAAACGGAACATATTCATCACCCAATCATTGGCAAAAATTAAACGTTTTTTAATACTATATGTTGTATTTAATAGAAAAGAACAAATGAAAGAGGGAGATTAGAATGTTGAGTAATTTGCACTATCTTCATCTAACGCTAGATGTAATGTTTGATTCAAACCACTTGCTAGTAGATTTGCCATCCGTTCAATAAATACATCAACTTCCTTAGGTGTGACCATTAAATTATGACCTGTCGGTGTCAATACTTCTCGAATCAAAGCCCGTTTTTCCTCTTCTTCAAGAGTTCCAACAATCCCCATAAACGTTTTACGTTCCGACTCCCCAGGTAGATCGTCTTCTTTATACACTTTTTTCTCACCAAACGTTAAATTTGCTGGAGCTAGTGCACGAGATGGACGTTCACCTTCTTTAAGCTCACGCCCAAAATGCTTTAAAATATAATCAATACTATCACTGACGATAGAGACTGCATCGACCACTGTAGGTACACCAATGGAAAAAACATCAATTCCTAAAGTTTCTTTACTTAACTCTTTTCGTTTATTACCTACACCAGAACCGGGATGAATGCCTGTATTGGATATTTGAATCGTTGCATTTACCCTTTCTATCGAACGTGAAGCCAATGCATCAATAACAATAATAAAATCCGGTTTCGTCTTTTGTACAATTCCGAATATAATATCACTCGTTTCAATCCCGGTAAGTCCCATTACGCCGGGTGATATCGCACTAACTGGACGATAACCTTTCTCTACCGTCTCCGGCGTTAATTCAAACAAATGTCTTGTAATTACTAGTTTTTCACATACCATCGGACCAAGTGCATCAGGTGTAACATTCCAGTTTCCAAGTCCAACAACAAGACATTTGGAGCTCTCATTTATATTGTGACTTTTTAAAAAATTTTTAAACTCACGGACAAAAATTGTTTTAGTTAGTTCTTCAAGTTCACGATTTGCTTGGCGAATGCCTTGCGTTTCAATCGTTAAGTATTTTCCAGGCTTTTTTCCAACGGTTTCAGAACCTTCTTCCGTAATTGTTACATCAGAGATTTTCACTCCTTGTTCCATTCTTTCCTTAACGATCACACCTGGGATTTCAGAAGGTCTTTGTTGTTCTTTCTCTTGTTGTTCTACCACCATTTCCTTTGCTTCAACTGCTAAATCAGTACGAACAGAAAATTTTTTTAAGTCTTCTCCCTTAACCAACGCTTTCATTCCTTTCTTTATTCAATAACGAATTGGAAACTTTTATCTATTATTCCCGAAACAATTGTATTCATGCGGAGATTGTTTTTTAGAGATCTATTGCATTCTTTTCCAACTTTTGATAGAATATCAGTTGTTCTTCAAGTTGAAATTTAGTCTAAAACCGTCTGGTCTGGCTTCACTAGGAGGTGAAAAGATTGGCAAATATTAAATCCGCAATTAAACGTATTAAAACAAATGAACAAAATCGTGTACGTAACGCATCTGACAAATCTGCTATGCGTACGGCTATGAAAAAAGTAGAATTAGCGGTAGCTAACAATAATGTAGATGAAGCAAAAGAAGCTTTAACTGTGGCTATTCGTAAAATAGATAAAGCAGTAACAAAAGGTTTCTTACACAGAAACTCGGCTGCTCGTTACAAATCTCGTTTAGCTAAAAAAGTTAATTCTTTAAATGCTTAATATGTTTTGCGAAGAAAATTTGGTTTTATACCAAATTTTCTTT
>CADBNU010000252.1 GCA_902796085.1 Heyndrickxia coagulans | reverse complement strand
GTTCACGTTGGTCAATTGGATCATTTAATTCACTAAATGCATTCGCATGTTCACGACCAACAATAAATAGCTCAAAGCGATCTGTAAATCGTTCATCTTCTTTATTTTTCTTAGCTAATGGTGAAATTTCTACAGGGTGACCATAAATAAAGGTTGGTTGAATTAATGTTTCTTCTACCTTTTGTTCAAAGAACTCATTAACAACATGTCCAAATGTCATTGTTTCTTTTACTTCAACACCATATTCCTTTGCAAGTTCGCGAGCTTCCTCATCGCTCATTTTATTCCAAAAATCAGCACCTGTTTCTTCTTTAACTGCATCAACCATATGAATTCTCTTCCATTTCGGCTCTAGATCAACTTCATATTCGCCATAGGAAATCTTCGTCTCCCCAAGTACATCTTTTGCAATATGTGCAACTAGGTTTTCTGTTAAGTCCATAATATCGTGATAATCAGCATATGCTTCGTATAGTTCTATCATTGTAAATTCAGGGTTATGACGAGTCGATACACCCTCATTACGGAATACCCGTCCAATCTCATAAACCTTCTCTAATCCACCGACAATAAGACGTTTCAAATGCAATTCGATAGCGATACGCATGTATAGCGGGATGTCGAGTGCATTATGATGAGTAACAAATGGGCGTGCTGCAGCTCCACCAGGGATACTATGCATCATTGGTGTTTCTACTTCTAAATAACCATGACCATTTAAATATTCACGCATGGATTGAATAATTTTACTACGTAGGATGAAAGTTTCTTTACTTTCCATATTCGTAATTAAATCTAAATATCGCTGACGATAGCGTTGCTCTACGTCCTTTAATCCATGATATTTTTCCGGTAATGGTCGTAAAGATTTTGTTAATAGGTGAAATTCGTCCACTTTAATAGATAATTCACCCATATTCGTACGAAAAATTTCACCTTTAACTCCTACAATGTCTCCAAGGTCAATGGATTTAAATACTTGGTACGCCTCTTCGCCTACCTCATCTTTACGAACGTAAATCTGGATTTGTCCACTTAAATCTTGAATATGTGCAAAGCCAGCTTTTCCTTTTCCTCGCTTTGTCATGACTCTTCCGGCAACCGTAGCTTCTTCTTTAACTTCTTCTAATTCTTCTTTAGAAGAAGATTCAAACTTCTCTATTATATCCTTCGCTAAATGGGTTCTTTCAAATTTACTTCCAAATGGATCTAAACCTTTTTCTAAATAGTCATTTAGCTTCCCACGTCTTACAAGCATCTGTTCATTTAACTCTTCTGACACAATAAACCCTCCAGTCCTATTATAGGTGTAAGTATATAAGAAAAAAACAGTTTATTCACGTATATCGAATTAAAACCTTATCTTCTAACGCATTATAACCTTTTGATTTATTTTAAATACTTCAATTGTATGGTATGTACTTCATCATATTTATTTAAAAAGCTGCCAGTAAAGCCGCTGGCAGATTTCTTGGTAGAAAAGAAGGTATGAAACTTTACTTTCAGCTTCAACTTTTCTACATAGTTATATAAGGATGTAATAATTGATCACGTGATTCAACGAGGTTATTTTCTTTATAAATTACTCCATTGTAATTTCCTCTTTTGGTATATCAAGAACATCCGCAATTTGATTCATTAATTCGTCTGTTACAGGTTTTGTCCCTCTTTCCACATTTCCAATTTGAGAAATAGAAACATTTAATTCCTTTGCAAAATCAATTTGGGTATACCCTTTTAATTTACGAAAGGCTTTTATTCTTCTTCCAATTCGCTTCGAATCCATTTCCTTACTCCCTTTATGTCTGCCTCTTGAAGTTTACTAAGTAGATCTCCTGGATACTTATTCCAAGTCGGAATCATAAAATCAGGGGCAATTTCATGTAATGGAATAAGTACAAATGCACGCTCATGCATTCTAGGATGCGGAATAAGCAATTCTTCTACTGTACTATTTTCGTTATTATACGTTAAAATGTCAAGGTCAATTGTTCTTGGACCGAAACGTATCTCTCTCTTCCTACCTAACTTATCTTCAATACTTTGACAATATTTAAGAAGTTCCATGGATGAAAGGGATGTTACTATACCAATCACGATATTTAAAAAGTCATTTTGGTCTGTATACCCAACTGGCACTGTTTCATAAACGGATGATTGGGCTTTGATGGTTATATTTTCATTTTCCTCAAGTAATTTTAAGGCATCCTCTAAATAATCTATTCGTGGTTCTATGTTCGTTCCTAACGATATATATGCTTGATTCATTTTACTTTCTCCCTATATATCTCTACTTCAACAGATTCATAATGTCCCGGAATTGGTGGATCTGGCTTAATTACTTTTACCGTACAAGCATTTAAACGATTGAAAGATGAAAGTAGCGCATTGGCTATATCCTCCGCCACAGCCTCAAGTAAGTTTTTGGATTCCCCTTCCACAATTCTTTTTACCATTTCATATACCTCGCCATAATGAATAGAATCTAACATATCATCTGTTTGACCAGCTTTACGTAAATCAGTGTATAACACAATATCTACAATAAATCGTTGGCCTAATCTTTTTTCTTCTGGCATTAATCCGTGGAAACC
>CADBNU010000251.1 GCA_902796085.1 Heyndrickxia coagulans | reverse complement strand
TTCTCCCGGAATAATTTCTCAGGCTTCTGTGCGGCAGAATCTGGTTTGTAACAAATGCTGAGGTAATAGCAGAATAATCCACATATAAATGGTATAATCAGTAATAGTTCAATCTTATACTTGATAAGGAATACTCCACAAAAGAAAACCGAAAGAAAACCGTAAAAGACCGCTGAAAGCAAAAGTGTGATTTCATTATAACAGCCAAACGATTTGCGATACAACCTCGCCAGCTCTGGATTACCGATCATTCTATATTCTGCAAAGCGTTTAGCCGCCATCAGAAAAGCCCCAGCCATCCAATAGCCCATCACAAAGCTAAGTGGTGGGTAGAAAACAGCAGTAACGCAAAACCAACCAATAGCGAATCTCAATGCATTGTTCACCGATTCTGAAATCACATCCAAGTACGGAATATCCTTAGCTCTAAAGGGTTTTACATTATAGATAATTCCCATTATGAGAAGAACAGCAATTGTGATGAATGTAGGCAAATTAATGAAGAAGGCAACAACAAGAGCGGCCACTAACAAAACAGTATATTCAAAATATACAATCTTTGGGTTAAGCCCTTGTGTTACTGCTGTACGGTTTTTCTTTATAGGATGATACTTATCAAATTCAGCATCTAACCATTCATTTATCACATAGTTCGCTGATGCTGCAAGAGATGTAGTGATTAATCCTAAGATAAGTTTAATAATAACATCCCGCGTCACAACAGTTACCATTACTAAAGCAAGCCAAGCTCCGGGAAGAATAAAAAGCTGTTTAATCCAGTGGTCAAATCGTGCTATTTTCAGATACTTCTTCATACGAGATCACTTCTTTCTATTGTCCTTTGTATACGCTCAAACACTGGAATAACCAGAAAACGTTCCATCAGCTTACGAATACTTTCAACAACGATGCCTACGAAAAATACCAGGAAAACAACTTTTACAAGATGGAGAGCGTATGAGCAACTAAGCCCCACGTTTGACTGAAATGCTAACAAATCTCCCCACAGAAAAGAACGTAAGGCACCATCATGTAAGAGGTAAATTCCCAAGGTGCATGAAGCGATATACATGACCCATTGGGGTGAATGATGCGGCACCCAGTCTTTGAAAACACAAAATAATGCAATGCTCATCATTAACATCAATGTAGAATTTGGTGTCCAAAAATAAATTGCTTTCATCGGAGTTATCCCCAATTCCCCGATTAGAATCACAAGAATCAGCAGTTCGAAAGGGAGAAGTATCAGCTGCCACCTCGGGATGTTCTTAAGGTGAAGCTTATCCGTTTTCGATTCAGAAATTCCATATACTCTGATATAGTATCCAATCAAGTACACAACTACAAACCATATATATCGATTATAGTATGGCACAGCCTCTGTACTGGTCATGCGAAATAATGGCACCAAAAAAACGGTAGGTAGAACAGACCAAATTAGAACCTGGGAAGCAAGAAGCCATAAGAGCATATTCTGCCCTATAGCAGGAAGCATTTGTTTGAATCCAGGCTGCAAAATGTAAATTAGCAGATAGACATGAATAAACCAGTATTCATCATCAATTATCGGAAAAAAATCTCGCAAGCTCCATTGTACCGGTTGATTGAAAAATATTAACAAAAGTCTGCTAACAACTACATAGAATTCCATTTCGAGGAGGAAAAGAACCAGTTTTTTCACCTTGAAAGTTGTATCTATAAGAAAAAAACCGCTAATAAGGAAAAAACAGCTAACCCCCAACTCTCCGAAATAATATACAACATCTCTTGTGATCCTATGAGAAATAATGGGGCTACTATCCATTCCTGAGTCTCCATGAAAAACACAATGGAAGGCAATAATCATCAGGATACTGATTATACGTAGATACTCAAAGTTTGACCTCCGTGTGCTCATAGCTACACTCCCTCAAAGAATTAAAACTCTCTGCATAAATAGTAGTCAAACAGGCATTGTCTGTTAAAGCTGTTAGCTTATTCCTCTCCCGATGATACAAGAAAAGAGTATAACAATACTAAACACGCAGAGAATTGATGTTTATTATTTGCCACACTTTTTCTTTAACATAACTTCGCATATTTTCAAATACAAATATCAGACACTATAATGAAGACAGTGAAAAATTGTTTAATCAAATTATTAGCTCAAGCTATCTTTAGGTAGTTCTTCATGCACTATTGCCTCCGATCCGTTTCATCAAACGTTCATCTACATTTTTGTGCTGAATAATATCGATTAACTCATGTATGATGATTAATGTTGTGACAAAATACGCAGCGGTATAAATACGAAGCTCCACATATGTGAGATGCAAGTTTCGCGGGAACATTCTTTCACTGAAATTAGTAAGCAAGCCGAACAAGGTCGGTATTGTGAACAGCAGTCCAAAGCCAATCATTTCGACCATGAGCAGTTTACTCACTATCTGTTCGTCACCGTGCTCCATTAAATACATCACCAGAGGGATCGCAAGGTAACACAAAGTATACCGGAAAGCGTTGGATGGATAAAATGTCATAATCGCGCAGAGATAGAAAACAGTTCTGTATTTATCCTTACTGAGAAAAAACATGACAAGCATAAAGATAAGATATATGTTCGGCAAAACCAGAGAAAGATAATCTGCAGTCCAAGCGCCTCCTGAAAACATATATGATATGGATTCAACCAATCCCCTAATGTATTCAATGCGTCCTATACTGTATACGACCATCGTCCCATCTACATTATTGAGCCACATGCTGAAGCCCTTCAAACCGCCAAAGAAAACAAACGGACCGAAGAATAGCAATACTCCGTAGAAGAATAGGCGAAAGGCTTCTTTGAACCGCCCCTCCTTGAGATAGAGGAAACCAAAAATTGCAGGATAAATCTTGATTGCAGCACTAACCGCTATCAGTATGAGTGCCATCTCCCGTAAAACTATTGAATTGCTTTCTTTAAACTTCATCACAAACAGGAGGAGAACAAATACCAGCATAATAGAATTTCCCCGTAAAAAAAAAAAAAAAAAGGGTGTAGAACAAATCAGGCATAGAAATAATATAATGTCCCCTTTCTTTTTTTTCCAAACCTGAATTGCAAGCAGCATTCCAACTGCAACAAAGATAGAATAATATAGGAAAACAGTCAGCGCTTCATCGGCCAACATTAAATCACGCCAATGCTCCGGAATTATTTCAAAGTACGAAGTCATTCTATATAGTAAAAAATATAGTATATAAATTAGAGGAGGAAAACACCCCCACACACCTGTAGCTTTTTCATACAGATTCGCTGCATCTGTTGTAAATAGTACATGTTTAAAATAATCTAAAAACATATATTGCGGCTCATTAGTCATGCATAGCCATCTGAATGAGATACAGCCAAATATGATGGAATATAAAAAAAACAGAGCAGACCCCATAACGCTGATAGATAGAAAAATCTGCATTGCCGTTATTTTTTTCTTACCGTTTATTTTTGTTTTTTCCATCTGTTTTCTATCTCCCTGCAGTTATTGTTAAAATATTAAATCCCGTATTATTCGATCATTTAATCGAACATCCTCATGTACTGAACGATCTCATAATCCTTTAAAAAATCCATACTGACGCAATTTCCGTCCTTATCCAAAATAATATTTCCTGTCACAACTGGATAATCTTCCATCATATCAAGCCGAAATTGATCCCACTCCGTTAATCCTATTCCTGCATTTTTCTTCAGTATTGCTGACAAGTAATTAGAACTCGTATATTCCGGCGCATCAAATTCAATATCATAGTTTGCCCACAGAACATATGGTACGGTATAGTCCAGGTCAATACCTTCATACACATCTACATAATGTTCTGAAACCAAA
This sequence comes from Heyndrickxia coagulans, assembly GCA_902796085.1. Classification (GTDB taxonomy): domain Bacteria; phylum Bacillota; class Bacilli; order Bacillales; family Caldibacillaceae; genus Pallidibacillus; species Pallidibacillus thermolactis. Next base: position 458 of record CADBNU010000251.1, on the reverse strand, counting down.
AGTCCAGGCTGATGATCTCCAAACATCAGTACAACCGTCTTTTGATCACTTTTCTCCAGTTCTTCAATCAAATCTTTAAAAGCTTGATCGGACAGATTTGCACAGGTTAGATATTGATTGACTTTTGCAGTCTCATTTTCTACATCACTGTCGGCAACTCCATACATAATGCTGTTCATAGTACGTTGCCCTGTCCAGTCTTTTCTGATATCCTTCGTCACATACTCCGTGCTTACAAAATCATCCCCCTTGTAGTCATAGCCACCGTGATTCTGAATAGTGACATTGAAGATAAATGAATTCGTTTCGCTTTCTTCTATAACTCTTTCAAAGCTCGTCTGATCACTTATTAACCCTCTTACGTATCGGGGGCCATCTCCAAAACTTATTACATTCTCACTACTAAGTTTAGCTGTCGCATTCTCGCCGTTTGTTATGACTGTATTTCCAAAGTCCTC
>CADBNU010000250.1 GCA_902796085.1 Heyndrickxia coagulans | reverse complement strand
TTGTGCCATGTACATTGCAGTATCTCCATATACAACTTGACCTGCTAGTGTTGTATACATTCCACCAATTTCAGAAAAACGGATTGGAATGTCAAAAATGTGATGTAGACCAAAAGGAATTAAAGCACGTTCAATTAGACCATAAAGAAACATATAAAATGGTGGCGTACTTTCTCCTGATAAAGCTCTCCCTAAATTATAGATCCCATCTTGAATTAATGGCCATAGAAAGGAAAAGAGTAGTGCTACTACAATTGAATATGCCGCGGTAATAATGGGAACAAAACGTGTTCCCCCAAAGAAAGAAAGTATCTCTGGCATTTTAAAATTATGGTATTTATTGTAAAGGACTGCGGCCATGAAACCAATTACAATACCGCCAAAGACACCGATTTGTAAAGTTGGAATACCAAGTTCTAAGACGTGACCTGGTTCTGAACTATTATCCATATTAATTCCGAGAACAATTCCAATTACTTTATGCATGACAAGGTAACCCACTAAGGCAGACAAAGCAGCAGAAGCTTTTCCTCCAGACCAGCTACCCGCAATTCCAATAGCGAATAAAACTCCAAGGTTACCAAATATCGCATTTCCGGCACCTTTCATTAATTCAGATGTAGTTTGCCAAAAGGAATTCTCTAAAAACGGAAGATACTCAATTAAATAAGGTGACTGTAGTGATGTACCAATTCCTAAAAGTAAGCCAGCGGCTGGTAGTAAAGATATAATTACCATAAATGTCTTACCAATACGCTGAAATAGGTTAAAATTAAAAACGTTTTTCATATCACTTCTCTCCCGAATAAAAGTATAGTATATATTTGGTGATTTAAATTGGCTAACATGGAAAGATGCAAAAATTAAAAGAAGTTTTATTTGAGAAACCGCATACAATAATTTGAAAACTAGGATAGCTCATAATTGAGCCATCCTATAAAGGCTATTTCAATTTTGGCCAATAACCTTTATTGGCTTCTATTAATGCATCTAGTACTTCGCGGGCTTTTTCCGCTGATACTACGGTTCTATTTAAAGTTAATGCTTGTAGTGCTTTTGCATAAGATCCCTCTAAATAGGCTTCAACTGTTAGTTTTTCATAAGCGTATTGACTTTCAATTAATCCTTTATAAAAGGTTGGGATTTCACCAACGGCATATGGTCGTGGTCCATTGGAAGTTATACTTGCGGCAACTTCTACCATTGCATCATCTGGTAAATTGCTGATTATACCATTATTCTTTAAAATGACAATAAAGTTATCCCCTTTATTGTGTGCAATAGATTCAGCAACAATTAAGATGAATTCACCGTGGGCGTCATTATGCACGACATTGGAGCCACGAGCGGTTCCTTGTTTCGCTACTTTTATACAATCTTCAAAAACTCGTTTCTCACGGCCAGCTTGTACTTCGTTCGTACGTGTGAATTCTGGATTTAATTTATCTAATACTTTATCTGGATATAAATAATACTGTAAATACGTATTTGGAAGAAAATCAGGGAAATCACGTACCATTTGCTCGACCATTGCATACGTTTCTAACCATGATTTGTCACGCTGCTCTGCATCAGCTGGACGGAATCCTCCATCTAAGATTTTCTGACGTAATACAGGCAATAAATCGTTTCCTTCAGGATCATATAGATGTGTAAACCAACCAAAGTGGTTAAGACCAAAATAGACTGGATCAAAATCACGTTCATGCATATCTAGTAATTTTCCATATGAACGTAAGAGGTTTTCAGGCTGGTCACAAATGTTTAGAATCCGTTTATCATCTGGAAAAATTTCTTGTAATGCTACTGCAACTATAGCTGCTGGATTCGTATAATTTAAAATCCATGCATTTTTATTAACCGCACGTACATCTTCTATTAATTGCACCATATCTCGGATTGAACGCATACCGTAAGCAAATCCACCAGGACCACATGTTTCTTGGCCAATAATCCCCATACTCAGTGGAATCTTTTCATCTTTTTCACGCATCTCAAAGCCGCCTGTACGAATTTGGCAAAAAACAAAATCCATATCTTCTGTGAATGCTTCTTTTTTATCGTTAGTGTAACTAAATTCTATTTCAGGATATTCTTCTTTAAATAATACTTTTGCAAATTCACCAATTACTGCTTGACGCTCAGCATTAATATCATACATAACCAATTTTTTTATAGGAAATGTATTTTGTCTGTTACAAATTCCTTTTAATAGTCCTGGTGTCCAAGTACTACCACCACCAACAATTGTTACATTATACTTTTTCATTTCATTCAACTCCTAAAAATGTTTCTGTTTGTAATCGGTTACTTATAGTTTAACGAAATTTTTTAATACTCCCTGAAAAATTTCATTTTATGAAACTTTATAAAGTATGCTTTATAATAGCTAGTAAAATCATATTGTGGAGGATTCTTTATGTATAACTTTATGGCTAAGCTGTTGAACTTCATTGAATCGTCTACGGATCATACAAAATCTGAAATTATAATTTCTGAGTATATTTTAGGGAATGTAGAAAAGCTTCCTGATATGACGATTTATGAATTGGCAGATGCCTGTCATACATCTCCAGCAACGATAACACGATTTTGCAAAAAGTTTGACAACATAACTTTTAAAGAACTAAAGGAATATGCTCGTAGCTTTACAGAATTTAATTTTAATGAAGTACGTTATGAACAATTAGAGGAAGAATTTGAACGAGAACATATAGACTTATATTATCGAGAATTAGAAACTTCTTTAAAGGAAACACGTGAGTTAATAAATTCGGATGCATTAGTCCGGACAGTTCATCACATGTCTAAAGCGAAAAAAGTTGCATTTTTTGGAGTAACATTCTCCCACCTTTTAGCAAGAAATGCATTTTTTAAGTTTACTCGGTTAGGAAAATATACGACATCTTATTCTAATCATGAAAACCAAATTCAAGAGGCAGAAAACTTAACGTCAAGAGATCTCGCTATCGTTATTTCATTCTCTGGTGAAACGAACTTTATTTTGCAGATTACGAAGGTGTTATCAAAACGTGGTATACCAATCATCGCAATTACAGGAAATGAACATAGCTTTCTTGCTAAACGGGCAAAGGAAATTATAAAGGTGAGTAATCGTAAATTAACACAGTTTAAATCACCTATTGTTGAGGAGTTAAATCTACTAAGTGCTGTAAATAGTATATACTTAGCTTATTCTCTATTAATTAAATAGTGGTAAGCCTATAAGGAGGATTGTATAGGATGAAAATTGTTTTGGCACCAGATTCATTTAAAGGAAGTCTGACCTCTCTTGAAGCAACAACAGTCATGAAACAAGCGATAGAATCTCTTGGTAAAGATGATGAAATCATTGAGAAACCGATGGCGGATGGTGGAGAAGGAACGGTTGATGCAATCGTCTCTGCTACAGGTGGGGAAAAAATAATGTTGAATTGCACCGGTCCAGTCGGTAAGGAGATAACGACTTATTATGGTCTTATTGAAAAAGATACGGCAGTCATTGAAATAGCGAACATAGCCGGGCTTCCCCAAGTAGATAAAAAAAAGAGAAATCCTGATTTTACGACAACGTTTGGGCTTGGAGAAGTAATAAAGGATGCGCTCGATCGTGGATGTAAGACGTTAATTATAGGCCTTGGGGGGAGTGCAACGAATGATGCTGGTCTTGGGATGCTTATGGCACTTGGGATGAAAGCTTTTGATGAGCAAGGGAGAGAAGTTGGGATATTTGGTAAAGATCTTCTGAATGTAGCAAGAATCGATTTGGAGAATGTTGATCCGCGGCTTAAAGATATAACGATTAAAATTGCTTGTGACGTAGAGAATCCTTTGACTGGCCCATTGGGAGCTAGTGCAATTTATGGTCCACAAAAAGGTGCCACAGCCGAACGGGTAGTCGCATACGACAAAGCGATGGAGAGATTCTCTCAGCTATTTTCTAATCCAAAGTTAAGTAAAACTCCTGGAGCAGGGGCTGCAGGTGGTCTAGGTTTTGCTTTTCTTATATTGAAATCTGAACTTGTATCCGGTGCACAATTAATAGGTGAATTTTCCCGTATGGAAGAAGCAATTCAACATGCGGATTTGGTTATCACAGGAGAAGGCCAAAGTGATGAACAGACACTTTATGGTAAAGCACCGGGCTATGTTGCAGAATTAGCTAGTAAACATCAGGTTCCAGCGATTCTCATTTCCGGTAGTCTTAAAGGGAATCTTTCCCCGCTATTAAACAAGTTTATTGGGTGTTTTTCTATCGTTAATCGTCCAATACGGTTAGAAAAATGTATGGAGCAAGCAGAAAAGCTTCTTTTTGAGCAAACAAGGCAAGTCGTTAGTTTGGTTCATGGAATCAAACAGTTATAGTCATTTTTTTAATTTAAATCAAATCTTTCCTCTCAATGATACGTACATATCAAAATAGCGTGGTCATTTTTTAACCACGCTGTTTGATCATAATCTTTCTTAAATCAAGATCTTCACTCGTTCACTGGCTATTCCTATTATATTTAAGTACATTTCCTAATAGATAACTAGAGATAATAACGAGCAATAAGGCGATTGGGATAATCATATAAAGTTGGTCAAGTGAAATAATCACCACTAAACCAAAGACAATAAGTGTTAATAATGTAACTAAAGTTGCTAGAGACATATTTTTCACCTCCATCCACACTTCACATTCTGAAAAAAATCAAAATAATGGAAGAAATTTTTCTCTTCCTTCTTTTTATATTTATTATTATTCTAGAATATTGAATGAATTCCTCCTCATTTTTTGAATAACGAACGGATTTTTTACATGTACTTTTTATTTATCGGCTTCTTTCTCAACAATTTCTACGCTTTTTGAGACAAAATCCAAAATAATATTCAGTTCATCTTCGGAATATTGGCGATACAGTTTGCTCATTTCATTTCCAATTGATTCAAACAAAGGACTTACTTCATTCGAAACCTTTTCTTCGTTAGCGACAACAACTATTTTTCTTCGATCATTTGGATCTTTATCCCTTTTCACTAATTCTTTCTTCTCAAGCCTGTCGATCACTCCTGTAATTGCTCCCGTTGTTAAACCGGTAACTTGGGCTAATTCTCCAGCGGTCATATATTTATTTTTCAAGATTAAATCCAGACATTTATGGTCAGTCGGATTTAAACCTAACTTTTCTGCAATTTTTTGATGAAAGATGACAGTTGCTGTACTCATTTCTTGCATTTTTCTGCCTAGAGCTTCAATGATTTCGTTAAATTGGTGAGAATGACTACTTGACACGCTAAAAATCCTCCTTTATCATTTATCTTAATAAACTAAGATATTTAATTAAATAAGATTTTTGTTTTCATAAGATATTTAGTGTTATAAAGTTTTTAATCCATTATAACAATTTTTGAACAAGGAGTATATGTAAAGAAAGGGAGATGAAGGTGACAAATAAAGTGATTATTATTGGAGGAGGAATAGCGGGGGCCTCTGCTGGATTGTTTTTAAAACGACTTAATTTTGAAGTGGAAATTTACGAGGCGTATGAAAAAAGAACGGATATCGGAGGAGGACTGCAAATTGCTCCAAATGGAATGAAGGTAATGGAAGAGCTTGGACTTGCGGACGTTGTTTTGAAAAAGGGAGTCGAATGTTCTGTTATGCAATTTCTAAATGAAAAAGGGAAGGTACTAGCTCGTGTAAAACAAAATGCCCGTGAAAAATATGGTTTGCCTCCAGTGAATATTGCTAGAAGTACTTTTCATGAAATCCTTATTCATGAAGTTGAAAAAAATGGCATAAAAATCCATTATAAAAAACGTTTGGAAAGGATTATTGAAAAAGAAGCTGGTGTTATTGCAATTTTCAAGGATGGAACTGAAACAAGCGGAACCTTTCTTATTGGTGCAGATGGCGTGCACTCAAAAACGAGAGAATATGTCGTTGGAAACAGTCCAAAACCGGTTTATACAGGGTTACTAAATGTTGGTGGATTTGCACCGGCATCCTCAATAGATGAACAACGAATACACAATGAATATCCTACTTATTTTACATTTGGAAATAAGGGGTTCTTTGGTTACACAATGTGTAATAAGAACAATGGAGAGGAAGTGATGTGGTGGAGTAATATTCCTGAAGAGAAGGAAATGCCTAGAGAACAGCTTAGATTATTAAAAACTGAAGAAATAAGACAAGAGTTGCTTTTCCTCCATAAAAATTGGCATCCACCAATTGAGCATATCATTCAACAATCCTCATCTATATTTATAAGCAATATTTATGATATCGACAGTCTTCCGAATTGGTCTAGAAAAAGGGTTGTTCTCATTGGCGATGCTGCCCATGCCATGAGCCCGCATGCTGGACAGGGAGCATCGGTTGCGTTAGAGGATAGTATGTATGTAGCAAAACTTATTAAGGATTTAAACTTACCAATTGAAGGCATTTTCAAACATTTTGAAGCTGAGAGAAAGGAACGTGCTGAAAAAATTATGAAAACAGCAAGAAGAAATGGAAGTGGAAAAAAAGGGGTTAGTCCTATTTCCAGTTGGTTCAGGGACAAAATCTTATCGATCCTTCTTCCAGTTTTTGCAGGTAAAGGTCAGGATTGGATTTATAATTATGAAATTAAGTGGGATGAAAATAGCAATTGAGGTTAATGTAAACAGGTATAATTACAAAAAGAGGATGGTGTGATATCAAAATTTAAGAAGTTCCTTTCGTAGAAGTATCGTTTCTTATGATCTAAATAAAAGTAGTTATACACTATGTATAACACAGAGCTTGGAGGAGAAATTATGCAAATAATCGAGCTGCCAATCGAATACGAATTGAATGGGCAAATTGACATTATATATCCTAGTTTAGTTATAGTGAATGATGAGCTTACTTTAGTAGATACAGGTTATAAAAATCTTTTACCGTTGATTAAAAATGAAATGTTAAAAAAAGGTTATAACATGAAGCAATTAAAAAATATATTAATCACACATTACGATCATGATCATGTTGGTTCATTATATGATTTTAAATGGAACTATCCATGGGTAAAGATTATAGCTAGTGACATTGAATCCAAATATATCAGTGGTAAAATGAAGTCGGAGAGATTAATTCAAGCTGAAAGCATGCTTGAAAAAATGTCTACAGAAGAAAGCGAATTTGGAAAGTGGTTTATTCAGGAATTAAAGAGTTTAAAGCCTGTTTCGGTTGATAAAAAGGTACATGACGGTGATACCATTTTAAATGGGAAATGTAGAGTCATTGCAACACCAGGTCACACTTCAGGACATATTTCACTATATTTTCCAGAGCTAGATACTGTAATTACAGGAGATGCAGCTGTTCAAGAGAATAATGAATTAGTTATAGCTAACCCACAATTTTGTTTAGATCTTGAAAATGCCGAACAGTCTTTGATGAAAATCAAAAATCTTAAAGCTAAGTATTACTATTGTTATCACGGTGGAAAACATATTTCTAAAGAAGAATAATGGGTATTTAATTATAATCTTATAGATTTAGAAGATAAAAATAATTAGAACTTAGAAAACAACAAAAAAACGAGCATTTTTCGCTCGTTTTTTCATTCAGGTAATAAATATCAGTATAATTTATAAAATATTCAAAGAAAAATAACCATGAATATAAGAAATAAATCTGTTGTCAACAAAACATGACAAGATTTGTTACGTTTAATTGGTTGATCTAGGATTCGAACATAATTTAATCTATTTAAGATAAGATATGAACATTGAATTGGTTGTTTTAAGACGAATATTTTTGAAAAAGTTATAGAGAGGGTATGATCAATTGTTGAAGAAGAAGAAAAAAATGGTTTTTATAGGCATTTTGGGATTCATCATATTTTTAGTAGGAAGTTACTTTTATAACAATATGACATATATTGAAAAACCTCTTAAAAAATTGGATAAAGCTGGATTTGTCGAAAAACAAGTGAAGCTCAAAGATGGTACGATTTTGAATTATGGAGAAGGTCCAAATAATGGGAAAACGCCCCTTCTCTTAATTCACGGTCAAGGTATGACATGGGAGGATTATGCAAAAGTATTGCCTGAGCTTGCTGAACACTATCATGTATATGCTGTAGACTGTCATGGACATGGTGAATCTGATTGGAATGCTGAGAAATATACAGCGAAAGCAATGGCAGAAGATTTTATTGAATTTATTGATGTGGTAATTGGAGAAAAGACCGTCGTTTCGGGTCATTCGTCAGGTGGAATGATTGCAGCGTGGATGGCGGCAAATTCACCAGACAAAATATTAGGGACTGTTATAGAGGATTCTCCTTTCTTTGCGACTGAACCAGGTAGACGTGAAAAAACATATGCATGGGTATACGGTTTCCAACTATACGAAGATTTTAAAAATCAGACAGATGAAAAAGATTATTTGAAGTATAGTTTAGAAAGAAGTTATTGGAGAAACGTTTTTGGGGATTTTCTTTGGAATAAATTTACGAAAGATGCTGTCGCATATCATAAAAAACATCCTAATGAACCCGTGCATTTAAAGTACTTGCCACCACAAATAAACAGAATATTTGAATCGGTTACTTATCCATATGATCGCAGGTTTGGAGAGACATTTTATGACAATACTTGGTTTGAAGATTATGATCAGAAAGAGGTGTTATCCAACATCAAAACACCAACTGTCTTTATTAAGGCTGCCACCAATTATGACGGGGATTTATTAGTTGCAGCATTGTCCGATGAAGATGCGGACCGTGTTGTTCGTTTATTGCAAAATGGCAAGAGAATTGATGTAGATACTCCAGGACACGATATCCATTACGATCAACCTGAAGAATTTATTAACATCATGGTCGATTTTTTAAGTGAAGTTCAATAAAATAAGTTGACAAATGAAAAATATTTAGTAATTGATTGAAAGGGTATTTTCATCTTACCTCTAATCTCGGAATCAAGAGATTAGAGGTTTTTATGTTAAATATTAAAGAAATGATATTCGCTTGTCTGCTAATGAAGAACAATGAAGATAATCATGTAAAAACATATTAAATTTCTTTTGAAAAAGGCTTAAAATATAAAGAGTAGTTCTGACTATCGGACTGTTTTAGATGAATTTTAAAAAAGTAAAGTGTTAAAATTTGTTCAATCATTTATTGTTGACCTTTATGAAATTATATGATTAATAATAAATAGGAAGGTATAAAAATTAGATTGGAGAATAGTTATGGATTTGTTTACTGTCAAAAAATCACTAAATAATAATGTTATCATAGCCGAAGATCATGACCATAAGGAAGTTGTACTAATTGGTAAAGGAATTGGTTTTAATAGAAAAAAGGGCGAGCAACTAGATGAGCGGTTCGTCGAAAAAATATTTATACTAAAGGATAAAGATAAACAAGAGCAATATAAAAGTTTATTGCTTCAAATGGATAATGAAATTTTTGATGCAATAATTGATGCGATGGAATATATCAAAAAACACACAACCGCCAGATTAAATGAGCATATTCATGTTGCATTGACCGACCATTTAATGTTCTCCATATACAGGACGATGAAAGGGGTTTCAATCCACAATCCTTTTCTTGTTGAAACTAAAAACTTGTATCCTCAAGAATTTAACATTGCATCTAAAGTGGTCAAAATTGTGAATGAGGCTGTAAATATCCATTTGCCTGAAGATGAGATAGGATTTATTGCATTACACATCCATAGTGCCATAAAAAATAAAAAAATAGGAGAAGTAAATAAGCATTCAAATTTAATAAAGCAATTAGTCGATGTAATTGAGGATGCATTTAATGCGAAAATTGATAAAAAGTCAATTGACTATATTCGACTTATCAGGCACTTACGCTTCGCTATTGAAAGGACCCATGAAGGAGATGAATTAGGGGAATCTACTAATATAAATTTAACATTGCAAAATGAATACCCTTTCTGCTATAATCTTTCTTGGAAGTTAATAAAAATAATGCAAAACACTTTAAAGAAACCGGTGGGAAATGCAGAAGCTGTATATTTGACTATGCATTTGCAAAGAATTTATAGTAAATTAGGTAGTCAAAATTAAATATTTTAAACACGTGTTACTGATTTATTCAGGCATGAGTTTTAGACATGTTTGTCGAATAGTAGGTTAGACTACTAATGTACAAACATTGTCTTTACTCATGCCTATTTATTTATTGTAAAAATCACTAAAGGAGTGAAAAAAATGTTTAAGAAAATCTTTGGCTCTTTGCAAAAAGTCGGTAAAGCTCTTATGCTTCCTGTAGCACTTTTGCCTGCCGCAGGTTTATTATTGGGAATTGGTAATGCAATAGGTCAAGAAAACATGATCGATGTACTTCCATTTTTACAGGCTGACTGGATTCAACTTATAGGCGATGTTATGGAAGAGGCAGGCGGTATCATTTT
>CADBNU010000249.1 GCA_902796085.1 Heyndrickxia coagulans | reverse complement strand
ACTTGCATGTATTAGGCACGCCGCCAGCGTTCGTCCTGAGCCAGGATCAAACTCTCCATAAAAGAAAATTTGATTTGCTCAAAAATTGAATGTCCGAATCTAGTTTGTTAACGAGGGTTAACAACTAGATAAATTATTGCATTAACGTTTTGTTGTTCAGTTTTCAAGGTTCATTCACTTTTTACAGCGACTTTCACAATATAACATGTTTCCCTATTTAAGTCAACCACTTTTTTAAGTAATTATATTTTTTATTTGAACTCATTAAGAGAAAACATTATGTCGTTCAGCGACGTTAATTATATTACAATAAACATTCCCGAAATGTCAACACATTTAACGAAAAAATTTTTCGAGGAAAAATAAAAATTATTTAACCTCGAAAAATTATGTTTTTACCATCTATATACATTACTGCTCATGATAATGTTTAGTATTTGCTCGATATAATCGATGACTAATGGATTCATTTTTGGACTCAATTTCTTCAATTATAATGTATCCTTTTTCAATTAAAAATTCAACGAAAAGCTCCAATTCAACTGAGTAATATCTGAGTTCATGATGATTATGTAAATCTTGGATTGTCCAAAGATCTTTTGTAATAAGGGTTTCCATAATATGTTGAGAGCATGATTGAATTCTAGAATTCATAGAAAATTCAATCGCTAAAAATAATAACTCTAATCTTTTTTCAATACTTTCTCTACTTGTAACTAATTCTTCGTATAATTTGTAAATGGAAGGTTCGATTTTTTTTACTTGCGACCAAACTGTCACTTCTGGATATAGACCGCTTTCGATGATTGATAGTCTTGCCAAATATTGAAGAGATTTTACTACATGATTGTATGCATCTAAATAATCTCCACGTTGAAAAAACTCTTTTCCTTCATGATAACTTCTTACTAATTTCGCAAACTGCACGCCCGCCTTAATTTTTCGTCCGAAAAAGGAGAAATCCTCCAACTTCATTTTTAAATTACTCATATATTCATTGCGCTCAAACATGACTTTCCCATGGAAAATCCAGTCTACTAATCGACGGTTTCTACCTATGTAAATCCATTTATTTATTAAATCTTCAGTTACGACATGCATTGCAACTTTTCGTTCCTCGTAACAATAGTGCTTTGTAAAAATCGGTTGCTGGGCTTCTTTAACAATAATTAAAATAATCGTATCAAATGTATCTGTTAAATTGATTTGATCTTCACGTTTATTGACGAGTATTACTCCTAAGGTTTCAGGTTGACTTGCACGTTCTTGATAAATGGAACGTAGTATATAATCCATGAATAGTCCTCCTATTTTACGATTACCATAATTCCTTTCGACATTAGGGAGAAGAATCCTTCTTTTTTTCTTTCTATTCTCGATTCTTCTTGTCTATGTTATATTAATATCAAGATTGGGAGGGCACTCTAATGAATAAAAAATATTCAAGCAAAATTAATAGAATACGTTCCTTCGCACTTGCACTAATTTTCATCGGATTTATAGTCATGTATGGTGCCGTATTTTTCAGAAATAGTGTTATATTAGTTCTACTTTTTATGGGTTTAGGTTTATTATGTATTATTGCCAGCACTGTTGTTTATCTTTGGATCGGAATGTTATCAACCCGGGCAGTGAAAGTAGTTTGTCCAAATTGTGGTAAGCATACAAAAATGTTAGGACGTGTAGATATTTGCATGTATTGCAACGAACCATTGACTTTAGATCCGTCACTAGAAGGAAAAGAATTCAGTGAAGATTACAATAAAAAATCGAAAAATAATCAATAAAACGAATGAGCCTGTCCAAATAGTACAGAACTTTTTGGGCAGGCTCAAATTCTTATGACCAATATTTTTTATCATTTTCGCAACTATTTATCTGCGACGAATATATTTGTTCTCATTTTTCACCTTTCAAGTAACTCAACCGTTATCATCCAACTCTTTATAAAAAAGATAAACATTAATCGCATACAAGCTATCTTTATGAAGACATAAAAAACCTAGCAACGAAAGTTACTAGGATTTTTTATAGCACTTGCTTATTCTTTTGTTCTAGACAGTCAGGGCATGTTCCATAAACTTCAAGGCGGTGAGAATTAACTTTGTAACCAGTAACATGAGATGCGAAGTGTTCAACTTCTTTTAATGCTGGGTAGTGGAAATCAGTAATT
>CADBNU010000248.1 GCA_902796085.1 Heyndrickxia coagulans | reverse complement strand
TTTTGTTGGTCTATTTCTATCATGTCAGTGGTTCGTCTCAACAGCGTCTTCAACGAACGCTTGGGGAATTTGGCTATCAGCCATTCTTCCTCTATCCGCTGCGCTGTATAGCTGAAACCATAGGTAAATTTGTCTGGTCCATATATAAATGACATTTCAAACCGCGTTGGTCTCGCTTTTTTATCCGAAAGGAGAAAGGCATCATACGGAAGCGTCTCATTATCGTTTAGCCTCACCGAATGGATAATCATACTCCGCATCCTACCAACAGCCTTGAATACGTTCGATTTACCACTGGAATTAGCTCCATAAAAGGCTTTCGCATTCAACACACGACTACTCGCAACAGTGGTATAACCCTTATTGTTCATGTCCTTGATGCCCGTATCAGCCTCAAACGATAATCTGATTTCTCCGTCTATCGAACGGAAATTCTCTGCTGTAAAGCTCGTTATCATAGCTCGATTTTGTGATTTTTACTCAATTTCGGCAGCAAATATACATATTAAATTTACAATAATTATGTTTTTTGAGAAAAAAGTTCAATTTATGTCATTTTGTCAGAGGACAAGAAGTCAGTCTAATAGTGACAGTTTTGACGGAAAAAGTTTCATAAATTTCGGATTTTGCGAAATACCAATAAATAATATTGCTTGTATATTAAATTTGGCTATTGTTTTTTGAGGTTTTTGCTCAAAAAATGAAATTTGGCATTCTTATTGCTTGACGTAAAGATGGTGGGCCACGTTCCTGAGCACCGAAACCACCCGTAGGAGTAAAGCTCTGCTGTACTGTTCAGACAACAGGGACTAAAATATTTGCCATATGACCTACGTCAAAAATGCAAGTGGTACTTCCAGATGGTCAAAGCCCTCGACGGGTGAGTCCTCGTGGCTGGAGTATTGGGAAAAACAAACGGGGAAAAAGGCTACCCGTTGTGGTGCTACCGATTGCCGTTCCACAGACCCGCTCGTTGGTGGTCATGTCCAGAAAGTTTTAGGTGGTAATGAAATATACATTACCCCTCTGTGCAAAGGCTGTAATAATCGTACAGACAACTTCTGGGTTGACAACGAACTGGTTAGAGTACCCAGCGGACAGTAAGACACACGGTGGTACGCAACGCCTCAAGTGCTCCGTAGCGGAATCGGAAGGGCACCGCATTGTTTTTCATAATCTAAACCCAACTGTTATGAGGAAAGAAATACATATTGTTTTTAATCCAAACAGAGGTGGTTGGGATGCGAAAAGACCAAACGCAGACAGGGCTTCAAGGCACTTTGACACGAAGAGGGAAGCAATGGAGTGGAGTCGCGATCTGGCAATGAGGGAAGGTCTTGAACTTGTTCCTCATGGCGCAGACGGTAAGATTCAAAATCCCAACAGCTATGGAAATGACCCATGTCCCCCTAAGGATAGAAGACATTAACCATCGCCTTTTATGGAGATAGCAGGCTACTTAAATGGCCTGCTATTCTTGTGTATGACTAACTTGTTATATATCTGAAACGCATACGGCTCGCTACGTTTCATTGGGGTGCCAGCTTGCTTCGCCTCACTTACAACCAATGCTAATCACTCCCAAGAGAAAAATATTGTTGAAACTGCACCTATATTTTAATTGTTTTTTATGACTCAAGGTAATTACAGTTTAAGTGTGTAATTATTTAGAATGGCAAATTATCATCATCCCAGCTAGGAGAAGTGTTGGTTGTCTCCTGTGGGTACTTTGTTTTAAAATATTTTAGAAAGAATAGTCCAATCGTAGTTACAGCATTTACAACAAAATAAGCATATAAAGAATCTGTTACAATATAACTTTTATCCAACTTACCATGAAGTATGGTTTTATCACTACGTAAATCTTCAATAGCTTTACTGCAACTAATTAATGAACTTGCTATTGTTTTGATTTCAATGGGACAAGAATTGTCAGTATTATAATGGAAAGCTTTGCAGATAGACCTTATTAGAGATGGAAGTGTGTCCTTTTCACTCCATTGAATATCAATCCTTGTGTCATTAAGTATCTCCTTGATAATGCTTTCCAATGCAGAATTTGCCAATCCAATTGCAAGGCTAGGGTCTTCTTCTACACATTTAAATGCTTTATCAAAAGTTTGACTTGCTATTTCATAATTTGATTTTAATTCATTCTTAAATGTTGGGATGCATGGAATATAATCAGGAGTCTCAATCCCAAGATCAATAGCTATTTTTAGCAAAGTATCACCATCTATTTTATGTAATGTTCTCTTCACGTCAATCTTTTTTTGTTCGTTATCTTTGAAAAAAACACTGAAATTTTCATCATTTCCATAATAATCTACTTCATGCCACTTTTCAATATAATTCGCAACATCATCATAGCCTTTATATAGATCAAATAATCGATCATTAATATTTTGAATTATGCTCATTTGATATCTTGGTGAAATTTTATTATTCATCTTAATATATCCTATTAATCCTTGTTAATAATATAATTTTAACTGTTTGGGGTTAATATAATATTACAGCTCGAGTTTGCCTGTTTCACAGAGGCAATAAGCTGATGAGAATATGAATGATTTGTATAAGCAGAAAAAATCGCCCATTATAATACGATAAATCCTCTTTAAATTGTTTTTCATTAATATATTAATTATTGGGTTTATAAAAATATCAAAGTTAAGCTGGTTGTGCTTTTCTTTGACTTTGCAAAATTAAGCAACTTTTAGGCTCTTAAAAAGAGATGTTAATAACTTTACCACAAAAACTTATTAACAATTGCATTAGTTGTACAGCGATTATCGTTTACTCAATAAATAATGAAAAAAGAAAAGCGACATCATAATCGCTTCTCTCGTTGTAGTTTAGAAGTAGTTAAAGTTACCTCTTTCCCACCAGTTTAATCGTTTAACCACTTTGACACTTTTGGCTTTTGGGAATTTCCTCTTAGCCTTGAAATAAGCGGTTATTCTGTTCGTGCTCTTGATATACACCTTCTTTCCATCAACCTTAACAATCCAAATGCTGGGTGTGGGGACAGTTGGTGTTGGAATGCTTACAATGATCAGCCATTCCATAATCTTTTGAATCAATTTTTGTTTCATTTTATCTCATGTCGTTTTAGAAGGATCGATACTTACTTAGCGC
>CADBNU010000247.1 GCA_902796085.1 Heyndrickxia coagulans | reverse complement strand
GCATCTTCATGCTCTAAAATATGACAGTGATACATAAAGATTCCTTCATGCTTAAACGTAGCAATCACTCTTACATTTTCACCAGGTTTAACAAGAAAAGTGTCTTTCCATCCAGCTTCATTATCAGGCGGTGGATTACCATTACGATCAAGAATTTGAAATTGGACACCATGAGCATGGAAAGGATGGGTTTGTCCTGTAAAATTACCTACTTCCCAAATTTCAGTTGAACCTAGGTTTACTTCTTCATCAATACGATCCATATCCATTTGAACTCCATTAATACTCACACTACTACCCGTTCCTTGAAAATTAAATTCTCTTTTCGTGGTAGCTTTTCTTTCATCAATTTTTTCAATGGTCGTCAATTTTTCCGGAATTGAATATACTTTGTCACTTGCTTGGTTTACTACAAAAGACATAAAAGATATTCCTTGGTCCTGTAGCTCAACGGTTTCTCCCATTGCAACTTTTGAAAAATCAACTAAAATTTCGGCCCGTTCACCTGATCCAACGGTTAAACTATCCATTCGAACCGGTTTTTCAAGAAAGCCACCGTCACTAGCGATTTGGTAAAATTCTTGGCCGTTACTAAACTTTAAATTATAAATTCTTCCATTAGACCCATTTAAAATACGTAAGCGCATCATTCCTTGTGGAGCTTCTACAAATGGATTTACGGCACCATTTACAAGAATCGTATGGCCTTCAAACCCGACAATCGAGTCTTTCATACCTAATTCATAATCAAGCTGACCATCTCCATCAAAGCGACGGTCTTGTATTATTAATGGCACATCATTTACTCCGTACTCTTTAGGAATTTTTAGAGAATCAGATACCTCATCTTCAATGTAAAATAAGCCGGCCATACCTTCATATACTTGTTTTCCAGTTTTATGCATTTGATGTGGATGATACCAAAGTGTTGCAGCAGGCTGATTAATTGTAAACATTGGATTCCAAGTCTCGCCTGGTTTTATTTCATTATGAGGACCACCATCATTTTCTCCGTCTACTTCTAGCCCATGCCAATGTAAGGTCGTTGATTCATCTAATTCATTCGTTACTTTTACAGATACTTCTTCACCCGTGCGTACACGGATAACAGGACCTAAAAAATTACCATTATACCCTCTTGTGTTTGTAATTGTTCCTTCAAAAAACTCCATTGTCCCATCTCGTGCCGTAATTTCAAATTCCGCCTTGTTTGGTGCTGGATTTTTATCTTCTAATAATGGTGGGATAGGTAATGTTTGCTGCTTTGTTACTAACGTATCATTATTCGCTTTTTTAAAAGAAGTAGCAAATACTCCCCAACTATATAGTAAGAGGCCCCCGCCAACAATGAATACGATGACAAATAGCCCTATAAAAATCCAAATCTTCTTTTTCAACAATTACTCCACCTTTCTCTTTGATGACAATATTCACCTTTTTCATAATTCAAGATGTAATAGATAAAAGGTTCCTAATATAAGCGTACTGCAAAATGTATATTTTTCCTTAATTAAAATTGAACATTATATTAATTTTACAGCTTACACATCTAATAAATCTATCGATCGACCAAAAATAAAATTTTATGAATTTGAACATACTATTTGCGAAATCTTACTTATAACATTCTTGGGGTGAGACATAGACTAAGGTTAACCAAAAGAATAATGACTGTAAAGTAGATTAACAAGAAGAGAAGTTTTGTTGTTTAATGATATAGAATAGAAAGAATTTTGGTTTATGCCAATATTGTTGCGATAGACCCACACAAATCCCAATTGTTAAAATAAAATAAACTATGAAGTAATTTGATTGACTTGGAAAGAGTGAATTGAAATCTATGATTAAATTTTTAATTAAACATTTGATTCCGAACCATGAAAATACAACAAACGTTTCTGTCAGGGAAAAATACGGTGTTCTCTCGGGAATCCTTGGAATTATTTGTAATGTACTATTATTTACTATAAAGTTGATTATTGGACTAATCGTCAACAGTATTGCTATCATTTCAGATGCTTTCAACAATTTAACAGACTCGGCCACATCTATAATTACTATTATTGGTGCAAAACTTAGTAACCGACCACCAGATAAGGAGCATCCTTTTGGGCACGGTCGATATGAATATATTGCCTCACTGGTAGTAGCATTTCTTATTTTTGCCGTAGGTTGGCAATTGTTAGGAAGTTCATTTAAAAAGATTTTCAACCCGGAACCTATCGAATTTAACTTAATTGCCATTGTTATTCTTGTGATTTCAATACTAATTAAGGTTTGGATGTATTCCTATAATCGATATATTGGAAAAACGATCAACTCTGGACTCAATATGGCAGCTGCAAAAGACAGCTTAAATGATGTGATTGCTACCTCAGGTGTTATCCTTGGCATTATCATTGGAGTGTATGTGAACTTACCAATTGATGGGATCATTGGATTTATCATTTCTCTATTAATTATTTATACAGGATTTATTACAGCAAAGGATTCGGTTTACTTCCTTTTAGGACCATCACCGGAACCGGAAATATTTGAAAAAATAGAAAATATTATTGCGAAATGCCATATTGTTGCCAATTGTCATGATTTACGTATTCATGATTATGGTCCAGGGAAACAATTTGCTTCTATGCATGTCGTTGTTCCAGCACATATCAGTGTCGAAGAAGCACACAGTTTAATCCATCAGCTGGAGGAAAAAATTAAACTAGAACT
>CADBNU010000246.1 GCA_902796085.1 Heyndrickxia coagulans | reverse complement strand
TTGATAAATATACTGGTTTAGAAGAGAAAAATATAAAGGAGGGACATACTTTGATTTGCCCGCAATGTCAAAAACAAAATCAAGAAGGGGCAAACTACTGTCCATATTGTGGTTATTCGTTTCAAGAAGTAAATTTACATGTAAATCGGAACGAGCTATCAAACAAGCAACATTTTCAAAATACATCCTTTATAAAGAAAAGAAATGAAGATGGTCAACAACTCCAGATGCAAATGCCGCCCAATCAAACTCAAACCGTAAAATTTTTTAGTCAATTTATGACCTTCTTTATTAACGGCTTAAAGAATCCCTCTCAATATGCAAAATATCAAGGTGGTGCTAGATATGTATTTGGCTATATTATATTAGGGCTTGCTGCACTTTTTCATGGACTTGCATTGGCAATGGTATACCAAATCTTTGATCGAGCATTATCGTTTTTTAGTAGTTCTAGTTATAGTTTCTTTTCAACCTTTGTTGTACATCTATTAATCTACATTGCTATTCTTGCCCTCGCTATAGGACTGATTTTCGTTTTTGTTAGAAATATAATGAGAATAAATGTCAAATTCAACCATGTTATTGGACGATTCGGAACACTGGCCATTGTACTACTTCTATGTAATATCACTGCATTACTGTTTACAATAACAGGTTTTATAGGGCTACAAAGTTTTGCCAACGGATTAGGAAGTGCAGTATTATTTTTTATCATTATGATGACGTTTCAAATGTATACAGATGAAGCAAAAAAAAGATTTGAACCATTATATGGAAGTATGATCATTGCAGCATTAATAACCATTTTAAATTTAGTCTTTTCAAATTCAACATTTGTAGACATTTTTCTCTAACCAAATTTAAGGAGGCTATCCAGATTTTCAGCCTCCTATTTTTATCGATCATTTTTTGTTAAAAGCACGTTTTCCTAACTTTTCTACAACATTTGGAAATAATGCATGCAATATACTTCCAAAATTCATTAGTTTAGGCAAATTTATTTCACGGGTCTGTACAAACATACGCATAACAATTTTTTCGGCAAGCAATTCAGGATCTAATCCCCAACGACCAACATGTTGTAAATATTTCCCTGTTTCATCTGCTATATCAAAAAAGTTCGTATGAATTGGACCTGGATTTATTGTTGTAACAAATATATTATTCTTCTGGACTTCCATCCTAATACTGTCAGAAAATTTTATAACCGCTCCTTTTGTAGCAGCATATATACTTGACTTCGGAGTTGCTAGTTTTCCAGCCTGAGAAGCAATATTAATAACATGACCAGATTTTTGATTCATCATCGTTGGCAATACTTTTTTAGTTACAGTGATTAGACCAAGGACGTTGACACGAAACATCTCTTCCGCTTCTTCTATCGACGTATCTACGAGATATTTAAATTTACCAAAACCAGCATTATTGACGAGCACATCAATCGTCCGATTCTGCTCAATAATCGTATCCATTCTTTCTTCCAATTCAAAACGATCACCAACATCTAAACGATAAGTGGCTACTTGAACCCCATATTTATCAACGATAATATCTTTGATTTTTTCTAATTTATCCATACTCCTGGCTGTTAATATTAAATTTGCTCCATTTTCTGCACATTTATAGGCAATTTGTTCGCCAAGTCCACGAGATGCCCCTGTTATAAGAATCGTCTTGCCTTGAATTCGATGATTCATAATTGCCTCCATTTTATCCTTTGTTTGATCTTACAAAGTATTGTATATCATGTTCGTCCATTATTTGTACCTCTCCTAAAGAATGTAAATAATCTAAATAACCAACCGTTTGTGAAATTGTCATCGAAATATTTTTTTCATAAGCCTTTGGAAAAATGCTTTTACAAAGTTCAAAGACGGTCATTGGATGATTCATAAGCTCGTCTTTTATATTCATCGCAAATTCATGGAATCTTGTTAGCCGTCGGTCGATTAACGCGTGTACTTGTTTTACCTCAGGACCATGACCAGCAAAAACAATATCTAAAGGAAGCTGTTTTACTTTTTTAAGCGAATGAAGGTAATCAATTTGTGACATTGGTCTTTCCTTTTCCACATCCAACGGTGGTTCCAAGACCGGATTAGATAACATACTCGCTAAAATATGGTCACCACCGATTAACAAACCTTCCAATTCATTGTAAAAGCTAAGCTGACTTTGTGAATGACCAGGAGTTTCAATAACATACCAATTCAGATGACCTGGTATTGTCATTCCTTCAGATAAGTCATCTGTTAACTCTTGATTACCGCAAGCAAGCTTGGCAAGTAAATGAAACTCTGAAAAACCTTCATCATATTTTTTTGGTATTCCAAATTGTTTATAAACCTTTGAAAAGAAAGCGAGCGTTTCCTCCATGAATGACCGGTCTTTTTTTATCCATTTCCGGCCATATTCATGACCGAAAATTTTTACATTCGGCATATAATCTAAGAAACCAACATGATCGGTATGATGGTGTGTAAGGACAACCTGTTCAATATCACTTGGCAAATACCCAAGCTGTTTTAATTCTTGTTTAAAAACTGTCCACGCTGCTTCTGTTTTGATACCTGCATCAACGAGGGTTAACGTATCTCCTTTTAAAAGGTACAAATTCACATCACCTATTGGAAGTGGTGTTGGTACGGTAATTTTTCCAATTGACTGAATCCATTCTGCCATCGTAATCTCCTTATTTCGATTAAGTTAATTTGTTCTGAAGTGTGTTCAATTAAACTAGAATACATGTTAAACACTAATGTTACAAAGACATTTTATCTTTTTCATATAAAAATGTCACACAATAAACAAAAGACTGTTCAGCACCATTTGAACAGTCTTCTCATCTTCATTATGTTTTTATAGTTACTTTCTTGAAATCTTCGGCAATGATTGTATTAGAAAAGATTTCTTTAGCCTCCTGCTCTAATCTAACCCATTCCTGTTTCTCATAACGTGAACTGATATGAGTAATAATAAGTTTTTTTACTTGTGCTTTTTTGGCGATTTGGGCTGCTTGATGGGTTGTAGAATGGAAAAATTCATGTGCCGTTTTTTCCAACGATTTGTCCAAAGTGGCTTCATGGATAAGTAAGTCAGCTTCTTTAGCTAATTCTACAGCATTTTCACACGGTCTGGAATCACCTAAAATAGCCACTACTCTGCCTTTTTTGTCTGGACCTAAAAATTCCTTTCCGTTAATTCGGCGACCATCCTCTAATTCAATTGTTTCCCCGTTTTTTAATAATTGATATTGTGGACCAGGTGGTACACCGATGTCTTTTAATTTATCAACTAATAACATACCTGGCTTATCCTTTTCTACTATACGATAGCCATAGGATGGAATCGCATGTTCTAACAATCTCGATTCTACTATAATATGACCTAAATCAAAGACACAATGACCTTCAAATTCAACAATTTCAATATTATAATTTAAATGGGTTTGACTAACGGATAGACTAACTTCTATAAAGTCACGAATTCCCTTTGGACCATAAATCGTTAACGGTTCTGTCCCTCCTAAAAATGACCTACTTCCAAGCAGTCCAGGTAAACCGAAGATATGATCACCGTGTAAGTGAGTAATAAAAATTTTTGATATTTTTCGAGGCTTAATCGATGTATGTAATATTTGATGTTGAGTTGCTTCTCCACAGTCAAATAACCAAATTGAACCATTCTCTAGATGTTTTAAAGCGATTGACGAAACATTTCGGTTTTTTGCAGGCATCCCTGCACCTGTACCTAAAAATGTAATCTCCAAAATCATTCCTCCAAATTTATTTTTTAAACATTAGGAAACAAATATTTTCAATGGTTATTGTCGCGTTTTTTAAAAATTTGTCATACTCCATTATACAGTTTAATCATACTGGATAAACAGCTTTTTTACGATTCTTTCGTATAATATAAAAATTATTTTTGCGAACAATAAAAGTAAACGGTACCAAATTTGCTATTCAATGGATACATATGTAAAATTTAATTGTTAACTAATACACAAGAAAAGAGGGGGAAAAGTGAAAACAGTTGAGAGTCCTTCATCATTAATATTACTTTTTGGAGCAACAGGTGACTTAGCAAAAAGGAAGTTATATCCTTCATTATATAATTTATACATAAAAGGACAACTTTCTGACCGTTTTGCTGTCGTAGGTGTCGCCAGAAGACTAAAAAATGATGCTGAATTAAGGGAATGGGTTAAAGATTCTATCTTAACGTACGGTGAAAGTGAAAATGAAAAAGACATAAATGCATTTACTTCCCACTTTTATTATCAATCCCATGATGTTACTGATTCCGCATCCTATAAACAGTTAAAAACATTAGTTGATCGATTAGATAAGGAATACGAGTTAGGTGGAAATCGAATTTTCTACTTAGCTATGTCTCCAGAATTTTTTGGTACGGTTGCCGAACATTTAAAAGAAGATGGTTTAACAGATACTAACGGTTTTAAACGTTTAGTCATTGAAAAGCCTTTCGGTCACGATTTACAATCCGCTATTAAGTTAAACAACCAAATTCGCAAAGCATTTGATGAGGATGAAATCTATCGAATCGACCACTATTTAGGAAAAGAAATGGTTCAAAATATTGAAGTCATCCGTTTTTCTAACGCCATCTTCGAACCACTATGGAACAACAGATACATATCTAATATTCAAATCACTTCAAGTGAAACCCTCGGTGTTGAAGAACGTGCCAATTATTATGATAAAAGTGGTGCCATTCGTGATATGGTACAAAATCACATGATGCAAATGGTAACATTGCTAGCCATGGAGCCACCAATTAAATTGACAACTGATGAGATTCGTAGTGAAAAAGTGAAAGTACTACGAGCACTTCGACCAGTTGATAAAAAGAATATTCATGATTATTTTGTTCGTGGACAGTATGGTAAAGGCCAAATAAACGGGAAAGAAGTAGTTGGTTACCGTCAAGAAATGAATGTTCCTGAAGATTCAAATACAGAAACTTATTTTGCCGGGAAATTGTTAATTGATAATTTCCGTTGGGCAGGTGTACCTTTTTATGTTCGTACTGGTAAAAGAATGGCGACTAAATCAACAAAAATTGTCATCCAGTTTAAAGATATTCCGATGAATTTATACTTTAAAACAGGATCCAATTTAAAACCAAATCTACTTGTTATTCATATTCAACCAGATGAAGGGATCACATTACATTTAAATGTCAAAAAAGCAGGGCAGGGGATTGTTACAACACCAATTAAATTGAAGTATTCAACAAAAGGTGTGGATGGAATGAACACGCCAGAAGCTTATGAAAAACTACTATATGATTGTTTACGCGGTGATGCAACAAACTTTACTCATTGGGACGAAGTTGCCTTATCTTGGCAATTTGTTGACGAGATCTCTGCCGTTTGGGAAAATGAACCCGCTGTTTTCCCGAATTATCCAGCTGGATCAATGGGGCCAAAAGAGGCTGACCTTCTACTTGAAAAAGATGGATTCTCATGGTGGCCAATTATCGATGAGTAACGAACAATGATGTATACTTACTAATCAAACCCAAGAATGGTTGTAAATAAATCACAAGCATTCTTGGGTTATTTTTTACCTATCTCCTGATTGAAGGAAATTTCGGTTTTGCACAAACTGTTCCACTTCTGATAAGAAGAAAGATTTACATCCCACTTATAATATGTAAAAGCGCAATACACCCCGTTCCAAAATTTATTGCATCCGTACATTTATTAATCGCAAACGAGTGGAAGAAGCAAAATATACTTACAGCGGGAAATCATTTCAATTACTGATGTGGCATTTATGGTAGGCTATCAATACGTTAATTACTTCACTAAAGTTTTTAAAAAGTATACTTCTTTAACACCTCTCCATATGTTAAAATAAACGGTTCTTATTAATTGCAAAAAAAATTGGACTGTTCGAAGACAAACCCAATATGGATTTTAGTGAACAGTCCTATTTTTTCTATAATATGATGTTCGCTAGGTTTAACCTACTCCATCCAATTATGATGGAATACTCCTTCTTTATCTACTCTTTCAAATGTATGGGCACCGAAATAGTCCCGCTGAGCTTGCAGTAAATTAGCTGGCAATGTTTCTGTACGATAACTGTCAAAGTAAGCTAATGCACTTGAGAAACATGGTGCAGGTATACCATTCAATGCTGCTGTTGCCACAACTTTACGTAATGATTCTTGATAACGTTCAGCAATACCTTTGAAATATTCATCTAATAACAAATTATTAAGTTCTGGATTGCGGTCATACGCTTCTTTAATTTTTTGTAAGAATTGCGCACGAATGATACAACCACCACGCCATATCATGGCAATTTCACCATAATTCAAGTCCCAATTATACTCGTTTGAAGCTGCTCGTAATTGAGCAAATCCTTGTGCATAAGAACAAATTTTACTTAAGTATAAAGCTTGACGAACTTGTTCAATAAACTGTTGTTTATCACCAGTAAATTCTGATTTAGCAGGACCGTTTAGTACTTTACTAGCTTTCACACGCTCTTCTTTAATAGCAGAAATATTTCTTGCAAAAACAGATTCAGTAATTAATGACAAGTTTATGCCTAAATCTAAAGCGCTTTGACTAGTCCATTTTCCTGTACCTTTTTGTCCAGCTTTATCTAAGATTACATCAACCATGTGCTTTCCTGTTTCAGGATCTTTTTGACTGAATATATCTGCTGTAATTTCAATTAAATAACTGTCTAGTTCGCCTTTATTCCATTCTGAAAATACTTCATGTAATTCTTCATTCGATAATCCTAAATAATGTTTTAAAATAAAGTATGACTCACCGATTAATTGCATATCTCCGTATTCAATTCCATTATGGACCATTTTCACATAGTGTCCAGCACCATCTGGACCGATATATGTTGCACACGGTTCATTGTCTACTTTTGCAGAAATGGCCTTTATAATCGGCTCAACTAAATCGTAGGCTTCTTTTTGACCGCCAGGCATAAGTGATGGACCATTTAAAGCGCCCTCTTCTCCGCCTGATACACCCATTCCGACAAAATTAAAACCTAATTCACTTAAATTCTTATTGCGACGGATCGTATCTTCAAAATAAGCATTACCACCGTCAATTAAAATATCACCTTTATCTAAATATGGAATTAATTGTTCAATGGTTGCATCTGTTGCAGCACCCGCTTTTACCATAATTAAAATTTTACGCGGTTTTTCTAGGGAGTTAACAAACTCCTCCACTGAATATGTAGGAACAATATTTCTTCCATCTGCTTCTTTCATCAGCGCATCTGTTTTTTCCCGAGAACGGTTAAACACAGATACCGTATATCCTCTACTTTCGATATTGAATGCTAAATTTTTTCCCATTACAGCAAGTCCAATTACACCTATTTGTTGTTTTGCCATTTAAGTTTACCTCTTTCTTTATAGTTTTTTTCTTAAAAAATCTTTATTAAAACTAGTATTTGTTTGCCCATCTTTACTGTCCACTTTTATTCCCTTTTTTATAATATCATACCCAAATTTTTCTCTTAATTGTTCAATCGTTTCAATTAATGGTTCTTCTTTAGCATCTTTTTCAAAGGTAAATAAATCCAGTTGTTTATATCCATATTGTTCTTCAACAAGGTCATTTCCAGTTATACCTAAAAGTCTTATCGGTGTACCATTCCAATGTTTTAAAAAAATATGTCTTGCTTGATAATATAAATCTTTTTCATCACGAATCGGATTTTTTAATTTTTCACTTCTTGTTACTGTTTTTCGATCTTTATATCGAATAGTTACGGCCAAATTTGTAGTATAGACCTCTTTATTTTTTAGACGAGCTGAAACGGTTCGGGCAAGGCTTTGTATAATACTGAGCAATTCCGTTTGCGAAGAAATATCACGAGGAAGTGTTGTCGAATTACCGATACTTTTATAATCGTTTATACTTTCCGGATCTACTTTCCTAGAATCGACACCATTTGCTCTTTCTTTTAAGCGAACCCCGTTTATCCCTATTAAATTTTTTAGTTGAATTTCATTCGCTTTAGCTAAATCACCAATGGTTTTAATTCCGATGCTGTTTAATTTTTCGGTCGTTTTGGCACCACACCCATGCATTTCTGAAACAGGCATTGGCCATAATATTTTTGAAATGTCCCTTTTTCGAAGCACCGTAATACCTAAGGGTTTTTTCATATCAGAGGCCATTTTAGCCAAAAATTTATTAGGTGCAATTCCGATAGAGCATGGGATATCCAATTCCTTCAGTAAACGACTTTGAATATCTTTTGCTATGGAAATCGGGTGTTTTGTTATGGATTGTGTAATGTCCATATATCCTTCATCAATGGATACGGGTTCAACCAAATCTGTATAATCACGTAGCGTTTGAAATATCTTTTGTGAAAATTTTCGATACCGTTCAAAATTAGGTGTTAGAACAATTAAATTTGGACACAACTTTTTTGCTTGCCAAATCGGCATTGTTGTTTTAACACCGAACTTCCTCGCTTCATAACTACAAGTAACAATTATTCCTCGTCTTTCTTCAGGATTTCCTGCAATGGCTAACGGTTTACCTTTTAAAGAAGGGTCATATGCCATTTCAACAGATGCATAGAAACTATTCATGTCGACATGAAAAATAACCCTTGCATTTCTTTTCTCTACCTCACCCATTTCGTTTCACCTTCAACCAATACATTTGAATGGTCCGATATTTTGCAAATGGTCCAAAAGCTCTTTATTTTTGATTAACTGATTCTATAATCGCTAACACCATTTCAGCCAGTTTATTTAATTCTTTTACTGGTATTCTTTCCTTTGTAGTATGAATTTCTTCGTAACCAACCCCTAATACAACTGTTGGGATGCCTAGGCCAGCAATGACATTTCCATCACTTCCGCCACCACTTTTAATTAGTTTCGGTGTTCTTCCTATTTTTTGACAAGCCTTTTGTGCGATTTGTACCACTTCATCTTCTGGTCCAAATTTGAAGGATGGATACATTACTTTTACATCAACTTCTGCTTTTGCTCCCATTTCGCTTGCAGTATCTTCAAAAGCCTTTTTCATTGCTTCAATTTGTTTATTTAACTTTTCTTGAACAAGAGATCGAGCTTCAGCAAATATATAAGCTTTTTCTGTAACGATATTTGTTGCTTGTCCACCTTCAAAACGGCCAATATTCGCTGTCGTTTCTTCATCGATACGGCCGAGTGGCATTTTTGATATCGCTTTTGCTGCAACTTGTATTGCTGATATCCCTTTTTCTGGTGCTACACCTGCATGGGCACTTTTTCCAGTTATTGTAACATTAATTTTAGCTTGAGTCGGTGCAGCTACAACAATCGTTCCAACTTCACCATCACTATCTAAGGCATACCCATATTTTGCCTTAATAAATGAAGCATCTAATGCTTTTGCCCCAACTAAACCAGACTCTTCACCAACAGTAATAACGAATTGAATATCACCATGTTCAATTTGTTCTTCTTTTAAAATTCGAATAACCTCAAGCATGACTGCAAGTCCGGCTTTATCATCGGCACCCAAAATTGTAGTACCGTCAGATTTTACATATCCGTCTTCTACCGTAGGTTTTACACCTTTACCTGGAACAACTGTATCCATATGGGAGGTGAAATAGATCGGATCAGCTTGTTTGTTTGTTCCTTTTAAAGTACAGATTAAATTATTAGCTCCATGGCCAGTCTTTTCTTTCGCATTATCTTCAACGACTTCTAAACCAAGTTCAGTAAACTTTTGCTTTAAAACTTCAGCAATTTTACTCTCATGTTTCGTTTCAGAGTCGATTTGAACTAGTTCTAAAAATTCATTTAGTAATCGTGTCTCATTAATCATTATAACCCTCCATTCTATTTAATAAGTATACCCTTTAATTACCACTTCCTTCAATTCTTTATTATTGAATTATGTTAAATTTATTCATCTATTTATATAAACAAACGAATGGTACATCAAAAAATCCTCCTAATACTAGGAGGAACAAACTTATAATGGTATATTTCCATGTTTCTTCTTCGGGCGATCTTCTTTTTTCGATTTTAACATATCTAGTGCTTGAACAAGTTTAATTCGGGTTTCACGAGGATCAATCACATCATCAACCATCCCCATTTTTGCCGCAACATAAGGATTAGCAAATTTCTCCCGATATTCTTTTATTTTTTGTGCACGTGTTTCTTCAGGGTTCGGACTATTGTTAATTTCTTTAGCAAAGATAATATTAGCCGCTCCTTCAGGACCCATAACCGCAATCTCAGCATTAGGCCATGCGAACACTAGATCTGCACCTATTGATTTACTATTTAATGCGACATAAGCTCCACCATATGCCTTTCTAGTAATTACAGTAATTTTCGGTACTGTTGCTTCGGAATATGCATAAAGAATTTTGGCACCGTGACGAATGATCCCACCGTGTTCTTGTTTCACACCCGGGAAAAAGCCTGTTACATCCTCAAATGTAATCAAAGGAATATTAAAAGAATCACAAAATCGGATAAATCGGGCTGCCTTGTCTGAAGAATCAATATCGAGTCCTCCAGCTAAAAATTTGGGTTGGTTACAAACTAGTCCAACGACTTCTCCTCTTATTCTTCCAAATCCTATAATAATATTTTTTGCAAAATCCTTTTGAACTTCTAAAAAAGAACCTGGATCAACAATTTGCTCAATGACCTTCTTCATATCATAAGGTCTAACGGTATCGATTGGGACAATATCTGGTAAATCTGGACGATAATCATCTGTTTCATCAAAGGTTATGACAGGTGGTTTCTCACGATTACTTGATGGTAAATATGATAATAATGTGCGAACTAAAAGTAATGCATCTTCTTCACTTTTAGCACTGAAGTGGCTATTCCCACTGATAGAACTATGGACTTTTGCACCACCTAAATCTTCTGAACTAATTTTTTCACCGGTTACCGTTTCAATTACTTTCGGGCCAGTTATAAACATTTGACTTGTTTTTTCAACCATGATGACGAAATCGGTAATCGCTGGGGAATATACAGCCCCACCTGCACATGGTCCCATAATAACAGATATTTGTGGAACTACTCCGGAATAGATG
This sequence comes from Heyndrickxia coagulans, assembly GCA_902796085.1. Classification (GTDB taxonomy): domain Bacteria; phylum Bacillota; class Bacilli; order Bacillales; family Caldibacillaceae; genus Pallidibacillus; species Pallidibacillus thermolactis. The sequence goes on along the minus strand of CADBNU010000246.1, from coordinate 1,221 downwards.
GAGTTACGATAAAAAACATGACCATAACCGTCTAGAGATACTACCCCTTCTTGAATACGAGCTCCACCAGAATCATTTAAACCAACGATTGGAACATTATTTTTCGCTGCTAAATCCATAATGTTTGCAATTTTTTTTGCATGCATCTCCCCTAATGCTCCACCAAACACAGTAAAATCTTGGGAAAATAAATAAATCGGACGTCCATTAATTTTTGCAAAACCGGTTACAACACCATCCCCAGGACCTTTTCCAAGGTCAGAAGAACGATGTTCAATAAATGGATTTAATTCAACAAATGATCCTTCGTCAACCAATATATCAATTCGTTCTCTTGCTGTAAGTTTCCCCTTTTCATGCTGTTTATCAATTCGCTCTTCCCCACCGCCGAGTTCTACTTCCCTACGCTTATCATATAACTCATGAATTTTATCATACATATCCATTTTCTTTACATCAATCATTTCCCTTCTCCCCTTTGTTACATTATCAATCTAGTAAGCTATTCATCTTCTTTATGTTGACAAAGTTCATATAATACGCCCCGACATGATTTCGGATGTAAAAACGAAACTAATGCCCCACCTGCTCCTATCCTTGGACTTTCATCAATAAGTTGAATATTTTCTTCCTTTAGATATGTGATATTTCCTTCGATATCCTTTGATGTTAATGCAATATGATGAATCCCTTCTCCGCGTTTTTGTAAAAATTTATGTATCGGACTTTTTTCATCTGTTGGTTCTAGAAGCTCGATTTTACAATTTATGGCATTGATAAAAGCAACTTTAACTTTTTGTGATTCTACAATTTCTGTTCCTACATGTTTAAATTGTAATATATTCGTATAAAACGGAAGAGCTTCATCAATTGATTTAACAGCTATCCCAATATGATCGATCCCTTGCATATTTTTCCCCCTAACGAACTGTTTGTTATAACACAATATTATTTTGTTATAATACATTATAACAAAAACAACAAATATTTTTAAATGTTTCGACTTTAAAAATTAATACTATTTTTCTTAATAAATCCATATATCCAATAATAAGTCATGCATTGCACGCTTGTTCAAAATACAAATTCACGTTAAAATATATGCTAGAGTTGTCACTGTATGTGGAGGTCGTTTATCATGAGTAATAAAAGAATTCGAAAATTAATTGTTTACTTGATGATATTTGCAATGGTTGCTACAACTATCCTTACCGGAATTTC
>CADBNU010000245.1 GCA_902796085.1 Heyndrickxia coagulans | reverse complement strand
CTCCGTGGGGTAAACCCGCTTTAGGATACAAGACTCGGCGGAAGAAAAAGTTATCTAATAAATTTATAGTTAAACGTCGCAATGGCAAGTAATTTGAAGGGAGGAGTTGAATGAGTCGTAGTCTAAAAAAAGAGCCTTTCGTACAAGAAGCTCTTATGAAAAAAATTACAAAGTTGAATTCAGAAGGTAAAAAAGAGGTTATAAAAACTTGGAGCCGTTCTTCTACTATATTTCCTGAGTTTGTTGGACATACAATTGGAGTCCATAATGGTAAAGTGCATGTTCAGGTGTATATTACTGAGGATATGGTTGGTCATAAGTTGGGTGAATTTGCTCCAACGAGAGTTTTTAGAGGACATCCAGGAGCCAAATCAAGTGCTCCGGCAAAAAAATAATTGAAGAAGGGATAATATGGAAGCAAAAGCAATTTTGAAATATTTACGTATTTCTCCTCGAAAAGTTAGTATTGTTCTCGACTTAATAAGAAACAAACCAGCTCAGTTGGCTATGGGGATTTTGGAACATACTCCAAAATCTGCATCGGAACATTTACGAAATTTGTTGAAATCCGCTATTGCAAATGCGACTAACGTGCATAACATGGATCCATCGTCTTTATTTGTGGCAGCATGTTTTGCGTGTCCAGGCCCTACTGCAAGGCGTATGCAACCTGTTTCTAAAGGTAGAGGACATCGTATTTTAAAAAGATCATCGCATGTTACAGTCGTTTTAAAAGATAAATTTAGCGACATAAAGGAGGGAGAAAATGGGACAAAAGATTAATCCGATTGGATTGAGGATAGGAATCAACAAGAACTGGATTTCCCGATGGTACGTTCCCGCGAAGTTAATGTCAGCTGCGGTTGTCGAGGATCGTAAAGTTCGGACGTTCATAAAAAAGAAAATTTCTCATACCGGAGTTTCAAAAATTGAAATAGAACGTCGTGGTGAGAAAATGTATATCCTGATTTATTGTGCGAAGCCTGGTATTGTTATTGGTAGATCAGGTAGTGGAATAGAAAAATTGAAATCTGAATGTGCGAAGCTTGTGAAATGTCCGATTGTAATGAGTGTTCTTGAGGTTAAGAGAGCTGATTCGAATGGTCAATTGGTTGCAGAAAATGTGGCTCAACAACTTGAAAAAAGAATTTCATTCAGACGAGCTGTTAAACAAGTCATCAGTAAGGCGATGCGTCTTGGTGTTAAAGGAATTAAAGTTCGTGTTGCTGGTCGTTTAGGGGGAGCTGATATTGCTCGTGCAGAACATTATCATGAAGGCAGCATTCCTCTTCAGACTTTGAGATCGGATATTGATTACGGTTTTGCTGAAGCTAATACCACTTATGGGAAAATTGGTATTAAAGTATGGATATATAAAGGTGAAATTTTCAAAAAAACTACTACTGAAAGAGTAAAAGGAGGAGTTCGTCATGTTAATGCCGAAAAGAACTAAGTTCAGAAAAGCTCACAGGGGTAGAATGAAAGGACGAGCTCGACGTGGGAATACTTTAGCATATGGAGATTTTGGCCTGCAGGCTCTTGCTCCGTGTTGGATAACTTCTAACCAGATCGAGGCAGCGCGTGTTGCTATGACTAGATATTGCAAGAGAATGGGAAAGGTTTGGATAAAAATATTCCCCGATAAACCAGTTTCTAAAAAGCCTGCAGAAACCAGAATGGGTAAAGGTAAAGGAGCTCCGGAGTTTTGGGTAGCTGTTGTGAAACCTGATCGAGTTCTATTCGAACTTTCAGAAGTTAATGAGAAAACGGCTCGTGAAGCTATGAGACTGGCAGCGGGAAAACTTCCGGTTAAATGTAAGTTTATAAAAAGAAGTACTGAAAATTCTGTCAAGGAGGCAAAATGAAAGCTAAAGAAATGGTGTCTTTGTCAAACGAAGAATTGATAGAAAAAATAAGACAATTCAAAGAAGAACTTTTTAATCTCCGGTTCCAAGCCTCTGTTCATCAACTTAAAAATCCAATGCGCATAAGAACTGTGCGTAAAATAATTGCTCGTTTGTATACCGTTTTGAATGCTAGAAAGGAGGTTAAATAATGTTGGTGGATCCTAGTGTTCAAAGAAATTTGAGAAAGTCTCGGGTAGGAATTGTTGTAAGTGACAAAATGCAAAAGACTATTGTTGTTAAAGTCGAAGAAATGATTAAGCATAAGTTGTATAAAAAATATATTAGTAGAAGAAGTAAGTTTAAGGCTCATGATGAAAATAATGAGTGTAGGGTAGGGGACAAGGTTGAAATCATGGAAACTCGCCCATTATCAAAGGAAAAATGTTGGAGATTAGTTAAGATTTTGGAACGTTGTAAGTAAGGAGGGATTAAATTGATACAGCCATTATCGAAATTGAAAGTTGCTGATAATACTGGCGCGAAAGAATTGCGTTGTATTAAGGTTCTAGGTGGATCAAAACGACGTTATGCTCATGTTGGAAATATAATAGTTGCATCTGTGATTAAGGCAAGTAGTAATGGATCTCTGAAAAAAGGAACTGTTGTCAAAGCTGTCGTTGTTAGAACTAAGTTTCCGATTGCTCGAAAAGATGGATCATATATCAGATTTAGTGAGAATGCAGCAGTGATCGTAAAAGATGACATGAGTATTCGTGGAACTCGTATGTTTGGACCTATGCCTAGAGAGCTTCGTGATAAAAATTTTAATAAAATTTTGAGCTTAGCTCCAGAGACTCTTTGATGTTTGATTAAATTGAAAGGAGGTGTAAATATTGAACGCTTTAAAAAAATGCCATGTTAAAGTTGGAGATAACGTTGCTATTCTTTCAGGAAAAGATAAAAATAAGCAAGGACGAATAATTGCTTTGAGTCCACGAGAAGGAAAGGCTATTGTTTCTGGGATTAATAAGGTTAAGAAACATTTAAAGGCTCGTAAAATAGGAGATGATATGGGCATAATTGAAGTTGAAGCTCCTATTTATACTTGTAAGTTGCAGTTGATATGTCCAAAATGTAACAAACAAACTAGAATTGCACATAGATTAAATAGCAAAAATATTAAAGTAAGAGTGTGCAAAAAATGTAATAATGAAATTTCATCAAGGTAATGGAAGGAGGTAGTTATGGCAAGGCTTAAAGAGTTTTATAAAACTCAGATTGTTCCTGAATTAATGAAGG
>CADBNU010000244.1 GCA_902796085.1 Heyndrickxia coagulans | reverse complement strand
TTAGCATAACGGTAATAAAGATTTTTAATTTCTATAATTGGTGCCTTATTTTTCATCCTTTCACCCTTCTTTAATACTAAATTCCTCACCTTTTTAGGAATGATTACGATTTAACTAATTAAGTATACAAAAATTACTACGCACTGTAAAGAATGAGATTTAAATTTAACTAATAAATCCTTTAGGAACATTTTATATTGAATATACATAAAGTATGGATGGGGAGGAGATGCCATGAAATTTCTAGAGAAAATCATAAATGCAAAAATTAACGGAATATCAGGGAAAGAATTGCAAAAGTTCGCCTACCAATTCAATATTGAAGTCAGCCTTGAACAAGCAGAACTGGTTTCACAATATTTAAAGGGAAAAAATATAGATATTTTTAATGAAACGGACCGTACCAATGTATTAAAAGAAATTACTAAAATTGCCGGAACGGAAACAGCCAAAAAAGTGAATGAACTTTTTTCTAATTTTATCAATTAAGAAAGAAATTTGCCCTAAATAAAGAAAAGGGCTCCACCACGGCAGCCCTATCATTGTTATTCTGCATTCATTATTTTTTCTAAAACATTTTCATCAAACTTCTTATTTCTTAACATTTCAATTTCATGTTTATATGGTGGCTTTTTATTGTTTTTATCTTCCCCTACATACGGCGTTTCTAATATTTTGGGAACATTCTCTAATTGAGGGTGATGAACGATATAATTCAAGGCTTCAAAACCAATAGTGCCAAATCCAATATTCTCATGTCTATCCTTTTTTGAACCCATCGGATTTTTACTATCATTAATATGAAGAACCTTTATACGATCTATACCAATAATCTTGTCAAATTCATTGAGGACACCGTCAAAATCTTCTTTCACATTATATCCAGCGTCATTGGTATGACATGTATCAAAACATACAGACAATCGTTCATTATTCGTAACCCCTTCAATAATCATCGCTAACTCTTCAAATGTTTTTCCACATTCCGATCCCTTACCGGCCATTGTTTCTAAGGCAATTTGAACATCGGCATCTTGTGAAAGGACTTCATTTAATCCTTCAATAATCTTTTTAATCCCAGCATCTTCACCAGCCCCTACATGAGCTCCTGGATGTAGAACAATTTGTTTTGCACCAATGGCTTCTGTCCGTTCTATTTCCGATTGTAAAAAGTCAACTCCTAAACGAAATGTTCTTGGATTTGTTGTATTGCCGATATTAATGATATAAGGGGCGTGAACAACAATTTCATGAATGCCATTTTCTTCCATATGTGCCCGTCCAGCTTCAATATTTAACTTCTCTATGCTTTTTCTACGCGTATTTTGCGGTGCACCAGTATATATCATAAACGTGGTTGAACCATAAGATACCGCTTCTTCACTTGCTGCTAGGAGCATTTTATCCCCGCTCATTGAAACATGTGATCCAATTTTTAACATTTTTGTTCCCCTCTTCCCATTTTATTTATTTCTTCTTCGCATTAATCTTCTTTGTTTTTCCATTTCAGCTTTCAATTTCTTTTTATATCCAGGTTTTACCTTTTTTGGCTTTTTCACTTTGTGTATAATGGCTGGATCAAGGTCAGGCTTTGTCTTTTTTCTTTTTTTACGGAAATTACGATCTTGTATTTCAATCAGTTCACCATTGACAATGTCCATATTTTTAAATTCAATCCCCATTTTCTCTAATTTTGATACCTTGATTTCATCTTGCTCATCATAAACAATCACCGAAATACCTGTATAGGAAGCACGACCTGTCCTTCCTGAACGATGAATATAAAAACTTAAGTCATTTGGTAATTCATAATTAATAACATGACTAACTCCTTCGATATCAATCCCACGAGAAGCAAGGTCGGTTGCAACAATGTACTGATATTCCAAATTCCGGATTTGATTCATCATTTTTTTTCGTTCGCGAGGCGATAAGTCGCCATGGATAATCCCGACTTTCAAGCCCCGTGCAATCAACCCATCTGCAACAAAATCAGCCATCTTTTTCGTGTTGGTAAACACAATCGCCAAAAAGGGGTTGTATATTTGTAATAAATCCTCAACAATATCCAATTTTTCACGATGACGATATGGAATAAGAACATGCTCAATGGAACTGGCTGTCCGTTTTTTCGGTTCAACTTGTACGAATTCTGGATTTTCCATATATTTTTTTAAAAATGGCTTTAAATTTTCCGGAATCGTCGCCGAAAAAACAAACATCTGTAACTGTTCAGGCATCAACCCCGCTATTTTATCAACATCTTCTAAAAATCCCATATCTAACATTAAATCCGCTTCATCAACAACCATCATTTGAGCGGTATGGACAAAAAGGGCTTGCTCTTTTACTAAATCATAGATCCTACCAGGTGTTCCAATAATAATATGTGGTTGCTGTTTTAACTTTTCAATTGTACGAGCCTTATCCGTTCCGCCAACTAAAAGTTTGGTTGAAATTATCTGATCCTTTTCACAAAATTTCGTAAGTTTCAATACTTCATGATAAATTTGATTGGCTAACTCCCGCGTCGGGGCAGTAATAACGGCTTGGACTTCCCTGTTCTCAGGCTCTATCTTTGTGAGAATCGGTAAAAGAAAGGCATGGGTTTTACCAGTCCCTGTTTGTGATTGTCCTACTACGGAACTATTTTTTAAAGCTTTTGGAATAATTCTCTCTTGTATATCTGTTGGTTCATAAAAACCAATTGATTGTAAACCTTCATATAAAAATGGTTTTAACGGAAACCTTTTAAATTTTGTCTCTTTCATATGTAAACGAACTCCTAACTATTATAAGCCGATATTTTTGTGTAAAATTTTTGCTTCATCTTAGTATTATACAATAAAACAAAAAAATAACTCTACCCATAGTCATCATAATACAAAAGAAATACTTAACGGTTTTTCTGTGATTGCATATTGTGTTAAAAGAAAGAGCTTTGGATCAGAGGAGGAATAGAAATGCCACCAAGGTTTCAACAAAGACCAAGGAATACATTCCCAAGCTTTGGTAACAGACAATATAATCCAAATTATATGGTTCCTCAAAGAATGTATCAACAAAATTTTTATTATCACCCAATGAGACAAGGAAGAGGACCATTTCGCTTTTCTAATCGTTTCCAACAGGTAAATAGAGGCGGTGGATTCCTTTCAAGGTTATTGAATAAAAGGCAACCTCAACCAGTTAATCCATTTCAATTTGGACCCATTACTAGACAAGCAGAAACGGGAGTTGCCTCATGGTTAAACCCTGATTCCATATCAAGATTTTTGGGGCAAACACAGCAAATTTTAAGAACCGGTCAACAAATTGGCGGAATGGTCCAACAGTACGGCCCTTTAGTAAAAAATTTACCTGCATTATGGAAAATTTATCGCGGATTAAATTCAGAGTCAACACCATCTGAAAATGAATCAAACGAAACACAAGAGAAGAATCAAACCAATGACGAGGAAATCTTTAATGATGAATTTTTTAGTGAAGATTGGGATGAACACCATGTAAACGAAAAAGATAATCGTAAAAAAGACGAGGAAAACAAAAAAAAGCAACAAAAAAATCCAAGAAATTTAAAAGAAAAAAAATCGATTCCAAAAATCTATATCTGACGAAAATGGGTCACAAAATTACTCCTAACTTAGGGAGTTTTCTTTTTTATTATTTAACAAATAGTTGTAACACTTAATTTTATGCATTTGTCATTTTTCACAACATGGACTTTATCAACTGGAACGCTTTTTCAGATACTCTTTGTCAGAAGGTGTGTACTTCGATATAATAAAGATAGTCTGACAAAAACTAGGAGGAGAACAAATGGAGGTTATCAAAATATCCCCCCGTGGTTACTGTTACGGTGTAGTTGATGCGATGGTCATTGCACGGAATGCCGCTTTAGATAAAAATTTACCTCGTCCAATTTACATACTCGGTATGCTTGTTCATAATTCTAATGTAACCGAAGCATTTGAAGAGGAAGGAATCATCACATTAGATGGTAAAAATAGAAAAGAAATATTAGAAAAGGTTGATAAAGGAACTGTTATTTTTACTGCTCATGGTGTTTCACCAGAAGTCCGTGAATTAGCAAAACAAAAAGGGCTTGTTACCCTGGATGCGACTTGCCCGGATGTAACAAGAACTCATCAATTAGTTAAGGAAAAAACCAAGGCAGGATACGATGTTATTTATATAGGTAAAAAGGGACATCCAGAACCAGAGGGAGCCGTTGGTGTTGCCCCACACGCTGTCCACTTAGTCCAGACAATAGAAGATGTAGAACAATTATCAATTGATAATGATAAAATCATTATCACGAACCAAACAACCATGAGTCAATGGGATGTTAAAGATATTATGGACTTTTGTCTTAAAAAATATCCGCAAGCGGAATTGCATAATGAAATCTGTCTAGCAACCCAACAAAGACAAGAAGCAGTTGCCAAACAAGCAGGTGAAGCAGATGTATTAATTGTGGTTGGCGATCCAAAAAGTAATAATTCAAACCGCTTAGCACAAGTGTCGGAAGAAATTGCAGGTACAAAAGCTTATCGAGTTGCAGACGTGACAGAAATAGAAATTGCTTGGATCAAGGATGCCAAAAAAGTAGCTGTGACAGCAGGTGCTTCCACACCAACTCCAATTACCAAGGAAGTAATTCAATTTCTTGAACAATTTGATCCAAAAGATGAGAAAACTTGGGTACGTGAACGAAAAGTTCCATTATCAAAAATACTACCGAAGGTAAAAAAGAAAGCATTGTAAACAAAGATGCAACCGAATTGCACGGTTGCATCTTAATTATAGAAAATAAAACGGATCTGTATTCATTTTAGAAGGAATAATATTGACATCATATTGGTTTTCTTGACACATTGTTGTCAGCTTTTTAGCTACCCCTTTTTTCATTACTTTTTCAACATTATGTCCAGGATCAATAATATTTAACCCATCTAATTTTGCATCAATTGCTGTATGATAGTACACATCCCCTGTAATAAATACATCGGCCCCTTTACGAAGAGCAGTTGTATAATATTTTCCACCGTCGCCACCTAATATCGCTACTTTTTTCACTTTATCTTGTAAATTCCCAGTAATCCGAACTCCCGTCACATCAAGTTGTTTTTTTACATAAGAAGCAAATTGTTCAAGCGTCATTTCTTGTTCAAGATAACCGATTCGACCTAAACCGTAAGTTTTTCCTTTCAAATCAAGAGGGTAAATATCATAGGCCGGTTCTTCGTATGGATGTGCCTTTAACATCGCTTTTATTAATTTCTTTTCGAGGGTTGCAGGAAAAATGGTTTCTATTCTTTCTTCAGGTACTGATTCTAACTCACCGATTTTGCCAATATGGGGATTGGTGTTTTCTCCTGGTAGAAATCTCCCTATGCCTTCATTTGAATAAGAACAGTGACTATAGTTGCCAATATGACCTGCTCCATTATCGCCTAACACTTTTCGTATTTTCTCTGCATATTCCATAGGCGCATAAACAACTAATTTTTTTAACGGTTCTTCATACGTAGGAACTAAAACCTCGGTATTGATTACACCGAGAGCATCAGCTAATAAATCGTTAACCCCACCGTTTGCCACGTCCAAGTTCGTATGGGCAGCATAGACGGCGATATCATGTTTAATTAATTTTGCTATTATTTTCCCATAAGAATCTTCGAACCGTATTGTTTTTAAAGGTTTGAAAATCAAGGGATGGTGAGCTATGATTAGTTGCACATCATTTGCAATCGCTTCATCTACAACTTCTTCTGTCACATCAAGAGCGATTAATACATTTTTTACTTTTTGATTCAAAGAACCGATTAAAAGCCCAATTTTGTCACCTTCCATTGCTAAATGTTTCGGGGCAAACTGTTCAAACAATTGAATGATTTCATGACCGTTCGGTTGTTTCATCATCGATCTCCTCCTTATACCAATCAATAAACGTTTTCAACTGTTGTTTTTTCTGTTGGATTTGTTCGTTTTCTACAGCTTGATTTAATTGTTCAAGAATTCGAGTCCACTCTTTATATTCCCGTTGCCATTTTATTAAAAAAGGTCGTGATTTTTCTTTCAATAAAAATGGACCAAATAATATTTCCTTATCTAATTTATCAAGTTCATATGGTTTATAACGATCTCCTTTTTCTGCTACTAAAATTTCGTATATATGACCCTCTTCTTCTAATATACTTTCGGCAACTAATTCCCAATTTTGTTCAATTAACCAACGTCGTATTACGTTTGCTGAAATATTTGGTTGTAAAATTAACCGATTAACATTCACTAACTTTTCTTTATCTTTTTCTAATATGGAAGTAATAAGGGAGCCACCCATTCCACAAATGGTTACACAATCGACTTGGTCATTCTCAGTTATGATTGATAAACCATCTCCTTTTCGTACTTCAATAACTTCAGACAGATTCGATTCATTTACACTCTTCTTTGCCGAAGTAAATGGTCCATCCGCTATTTCACCTGCTATAGCTCCTTTAATAAGATCGTGTTGATAAGCATAAATGGGTAAATACGCATGATCGGAACCTATATCAGCTAACATACTCCCATTCGGAATATATTCAGCGACGGTTTCTAAGCGTTTAGATAGTTGTATCATATGTAAAATCACCATTCTTTCTAAGTTGTAAAAATCTATTCTACTTTAACATTTCTATTATATAAACTTACAGGAATTGGTAAAGAAATTCAAACATGAAAAAGGCTGCCTAAGCGTGGCAACCTTCTGCGTTTTATGTAATTATTCTAATGACAAAACCCATTCTACCATTTCATCTAACTTTTCTTCAGGAACTAAATTTCCAGGCATCGGACCGGAACCATTTACTAACACATTTTTTACTTCTTCTGCACTTAATCTTGTATCAACATTTTTTAGTTCTGGTCCAGACACACCTTCATAGTTTTCTCCATGACAACTGATACAACCCGCTTGACTATATATTTCTTCAGGAGTTGCTTCTGACAATGCTGAATCGCTATCTTTTTCACCTTCTGCCTCTTCATTTCCTGAATAAAGTCCGATTAATGATAATGCAACAATTAGACCGACACCAAAAACCATAATTAAGATATAAGGAAATAATGCATTTCTTTTCATTTCCCACTCTCCCTTTATGAGAATACTAAAAATAAAAAGCATTTACAAACTATTCTTATTTTACTTGAAATAGACAGGAAGTTAAAGTGTTATGTATGTTTTACCCAAACATTTCACAATTCTGTCAAAATGTTTTCTGTATTAGAAAACGAGGATGAATAGAACAATCCTCGTTTTACATTATCGTTGCATCATCAGCAACCAATTTGTCTTGCAATCACCATCCGTTGAACTTCAGATGTTCCTTCACCGATTTCTAACAATTTCGCATCGCGCATATAACGTTCTACCTCATATTCACGCATGTATCCATAGCCACCATGAATTTGAACGGCTTGACTAGTAATCTCCATACAAACTTCTGAGGCGTATAATTTACACATTGCTGCTTCTTTCGTAAATGGTCTTCCTTGATCTTTCAACCATGCAGCCTTATAGACCATATTTCTTGCTAATTCTATTTTTAAAGCCATATCCGCTAATTTAAATTGAATGGCTTGAAAATGTGATAATGATTTGCCAAACTGTTTTCGTTCTTTAGCATATTTTAAAGCTTTCTCATAGGCAGCTTGAGCAATACCAACAGCCATTGCGCCAATCCCAATTCTTCCTCCATCTAAAGTAATTAAAAATTGTTTAAAGCCTTGTCCACGTTTACCAAGTAAATTTTCCTTCGGAACTTTTACATTCTCTAAAATTAATTCAGTCGTATTTGAGGCATTTAACCCCATTTTCTCGTAATTATCTCGAATCGTAAATCCCTCTGCATCTGTTGGTACAATGATGGCGCTAATTTCCTTTTCTGATCCATTTTTATCCGTGATCGCGGTGAGTGCTAAGAATTTTGCATAACTTGCATTTGTAATAAAACATTTATTCCCATTAATAACATAAAAATCCCCCATTGAAGTTGCTGTTGTTCTAGTTCCACCAGCATCTGAACCAGCTTCCGGTTCGGTAAGTCCAAAGGCACCTAATGACTCACCTGTACATAACGGAGTTAAGTACTTTTCTTTTTGTTCTTCTGTACCAAATAAATATATAGGAGCTGCTCCTAATGATATATGAGCAGAATATGTAATTCCAGTGGATGCACATGCTTTACTCAATTCTTCTACGACTATAGCAAAGCTAATCGTGTCACTACCTGCACCTCCATATTTCTCTGGAAATGGTAGTCCCAGCATACCTAATTCAGCCAGTTGTTGAAATATTTCTTTCGGAAACGCTTTCGTCTGATCCCGTTCAATGGCTCCTTTAGCTACGACCTCCTCTGCAAATTCACGAATCGTTTTTTGAATTAATTGTTGTTCACTTGTCAAATCCCAATTCACTGTTATATCCCCCTTGTCTTCTGTCAATTTTTTGAAGTGTTGCTACTATTGATTTTAGAATATTTTAAATGTATAATCAATTTATAAAATAGTTCAAATGGAATTTGCAAATTCAGTTTCATTTATTTAAAATAGATTATGAAAGCGGTTAAATGGATTTCCAAGTTAACTACTTCGTAATTTTAGACATAAAAAAAGGCTTGTCATCAAATGACAAACCTTGGAAAAGTTATTCTAAGAAGTCTTTTAAACGTTTACTACGACTTGGATGTCTTAATTTTCTTAGCGCTTTTGCTTCAATTTGACGGATACGTTCACGTGTTACACCGAAGACTTTACCAACTTCTTCAAGGGTACGTGTGCGCCCGTCGTCCAAACCAAAACGTAAACGTAGAACATTTTCTTCACGGTCTGTTAATGTATCAAGAACATCTTCAAGTTGTTCTTTAAGCATTTCATAAGCCGCATGATCTGCAGGTGAGGTAGCCTCATGATCTTCAATAAAATCACCTAGATGAGAATCGTCTTCTTCACCTATAGGTGTTTCTAGTGAAACAGGCTCTTGAGCAATTTTTAATATTTCACGAACTTTTTCTGGCGTTAAATCCATTTCTTCAGCAATTTCTTCTGGTGTTGGTTCACGACCTAAATCTTGAAGCAATTGACGCTGTACCCTTACTAATTTATTAATGGTTTCTACCATATGAACTGGAATACGAATTGTTCTTGCTTGGTCAGCAATTGCTCTTGTAATTGCTTGCCGAATCCACCATGTGGCATAAGTACTAAATTTGAAGCCTTTTTTATAATCAAACTTTTCAACAGCTTTAATTAATCCCATATTACCTTCTTGTATTAAATCTAAAAATAGCATGCCGCGACCGACATATCTTTTCGCTATGGAAACGACAAGTCTTAAATTGGCTTCAGCAAGTCTTCTTTTGGCTTCTTCGTCTCCTTGTGCAATACGTTCAGCTAGCGCAATCTCTTCCTCAGGAGTAAGAAGATCAACACGGCCGATTTCCTTTAAATACATTCGGACCGGGTCATTAATTTTCACTCCTGGTGGAACACTTAAATCATTTAAATCAAATTCTTCTTCACTGTCGTCATCAATATCAACATCATCAGAATCTGAATCTTTCATTTCTTGTTCAACCAACTGAATTCCTTGTTCTGTTAATTGATCGTAAAATTCATCCATTTGATCGGCATCGACGTCAAATTTGCTCAATTTTTCTGCAATGGTATCATATGAAAGTACACCTTTTTGTTTTCCTAAAGCCGTAATTTGTTCTTTAGCTTGTTCTAATGATAATTCTGTATCAATCTCTTTGGAACGTGCTGACTTTTCAGCCATTGGTTCCCCTCCTTCCAACAATTAAAGCGACTTTTTTAAAGCGATAATTTCTTTTAGTATTTCAGCAGCTTTTATAAAATCTTTTTCTCGCTCTGCCTTTTTACCTTCTTCGATTTTTTTTTCTATTTTTAATTTATAATGATAATTAGAAATTTGTTTAATATAATCTTTAAATTCCTTATCAGAAATTTCTTCAGATATTGTCATCATTCCAATTTCAGCTACAATATTCTTTAAGTGTTGATCCTGAATAAAATTTAAAAAATTGCTTAAATCTGGTGCATTTCCGTCTTCATAAAAGGCATAAAGATAAGTAACGATCGCCTGGTGTTCATCAATATGAAACGGTACTTGTTTTAGTGCATCTTGAACTTTCATAGCAAAAGATGCATTTCTTAACATATGGGCTATTAACAACCTCTCAGCGTTATAATATGCAGGGGGTAATTTTTTATCCTGCTTAATTAACGACAGTTTTTGCTGTTTTACAGCATTATCCTTTGTTGTTTCCCTTCGTATTGAATAGAAAATTTTTCGCTGTTGCTGTTTTAAAGCATCTAAAGAAAGGGAAAATTCTTCTGCTAGTTGCCGTAAGTATATATCACGTTCAACTGCATTGTCTAACTTACTAATTTCTTCAAGTACTTTTTCGATATAAGCCAGTCGATCTCCTTCATTGTCAAGATTTTTTCCTATTCGGAAAAACCTCATTTTAAAGGACATAAAAGGAATGCTTCCACCAATGACTACATTTTTGAAAAGCTCTGCACCATTCTTAATAATGTATTCATCAGGATCCTTGCCATCAGGAATGATTGCTACTCGGACTACACAACCTGCATTTGAAAGCATTTCACCTGCTTTTAAAGTTGCGTTTTGTCCGGCCATATCTGCATCGAAACAAAGAATGACTTGATCCGTATTTCTCTTTATTAAATGAATATGTTCCTCAGTTAGAGCCGTCCCCATTGTGCCAATTCCATTTTCAATTCCAGCACTGAAAGCGGCAATACAATCAGCAAATCCTTCAAAAAGCACAACCGATTGTTTTTTACGTATGGCTACCCGAGCATTGTGAAAGTTAAACAATGTTTGACTTTTTTGGAATATTGGAGTTTCAGGACTATTTAAATATTTAGGTTGACCATTCCCTAACACTCGTCCTGAAAATGCAACCGTATTCCCTTTATAATCAGAAATAGGAAAAATAATACGACCGCGAAACCGGTCAAAATACGTATTGTTTTTTTCACCACGAATAATAAGGCCAGCCTTTTCAAGAATGTCTTCATCAAAACCTTTTGCCTTTAAAAACTTCAAGCTTGTATCCCATTCATCTAAACAATAACCGATTTGAAAATAATCGATTATTTCCCTCGTAAAATTCCGTTGTTGTAAGTATTCTAGTGCTTCCTGACCTTTATTCGTATTCACTAATATATGATGGTAAAACTGTCTCAAAAGCTCGTGTGCTCTCATCATCTTCTCAGTTTCCGTTGGTAAACGCATATGACTGCTAGTTGTTTTTAATTCCAACGGTATATTTGCTTTTTCAGCAAGCCGAATAGCAGCTTCTTGAAAAGATATTCCTTCAATATCCATTAAAAATGAGAAAACATTGCCTCCTGCATGACAACCAAAACAATGAAAGATTTGCTTTTCTGGAGAAACGGAAAAAGAAGGCGTATTCTCACTATGGAATGGGCAAATCCCAAAATAATTACGTCCTTGTTTTTTCAGCTGAACATATTCACTAATAATATCTACGATGTCAACGGACTGTCGAATCTCATTAATAATTTCCTCAGGAATACGTTCTGCCATGAGAACATCTCCATCCATATAAATATATATTCTATTTTCAAAAGAGAAATCCTTCAAATTTCGACAAAAAATTTGACGGTGTGATAGTAAGTTATGTAGTTTTATGTGATTGCATATTACTTATTCTACATCACTCCACAAATTCCTTCTTTTAAAGACATTTTTCACATATAAAAAGAATACTTTGTCGAATATATTTTTTTACTTGACTTTCTACACTAAATAGTCTATTCTATATTGCTTTAATCTAAACCTCTTTTTAGACAATTTTTCATACAATTTTTTATTATAGTATATTTTGAAGAAATTTTCCACAAAAAAATATGCGAACAAGAAAAAGGGTTGTCTATAAATAAACAACCTTTTTCTTAAGCCTATAAAATTCATTTACGATAAAATTTTAATTTTTCATTAATAGTTCAATGATTACATTTGCCGTTTCTTCAACAGCTTTATTCGTAACATCGACAACATGACAACCAATCTTTTCGACGATTTTTTCAAAATAGGCAAGTTCTTTTTTTATGCGTTCCAGATTGGCATAATATGCTGTTTCATCAAGTCCAAGTGACAATAACCTTTCCTTACGTATATGCGCTAATTTATCAGGGCTTATCTTTAATCCGATGCATTTTTTTGGGTCAATCTTTTCAAGTTCTTCTGGTGGATCGACTTCCGGTACGATTGGTACATTAGCAACTTTATATCGTTTTAAGGCTAAGAATTGGGATAATGGAGTTTTTGATGTACGTGATACACCGATTAGTACGATATCTGCCTTTAAAATTCCATTTGGATCTTTACCATCATCATATTTAACCGCAAATTCGATCGCTTCAATTTTTTTGAAATAATCTTCATCCAGTCTTCGTACTAACCCCGGTTCATTCTTTGGTTCGACACCTGATATTTCTTGGAACTTATCTAACAAAGGACCAAGCACATCAAAGGCAAAAATATTCTCTGCCGCAGCTTTTTCAGCTAAATAGCGACGCATTTCTGGTTTAACTAATGTAAAAACAATAATTCCTTGATTTACTTTTGCAAGTGTTATAACTTCATCAATTGTACTTGTATCTTCCACAAAGGGAACTCTTCTCATATCAGCTTTGGAACCGTTAAATTGACTCATTGCTGCCTTCGTGACTAATTCAACCGTTTCCCCTACTGAATCGCTGACGATATATATCGGTGGTCTTGCCATGTGTTTGGTCATCTCCTTGTTCAATCTTTTTTAAATAGGGTGACAAACGCTTTGGTAATATTCGATTTAGTTACTCTCCCGATTACCTCTAGTCCTTCTTCCTTTTCTTTAACAATTGGGATCGAATCAATTTGTTTTTCAATTAGTTTTTCAGCAACATCAATTAATAAATCATCACTTTTACAAGTTGTAATATTCGGCATACGAGTCATAATAATATGTACAGGAACTGAATTCAATTCTTGTTTACCGATGCTAGCTCGTAAACAGTCTTTTCTGGAAAGGACACCCACTAATAGACTTTTATCATCTACAACAAATAAAGTCCCCACATCTTCTAAAAACATGGTAACAATGGCATCATAAATTGAAACATTTTCATTGACAACGACGGGTATGGATTTATACTCATTAACTTTTATTTTATTAACACTTTCCGATAGTAATTGGGTACTGCTTTTTCCTGTATAAAAATAACCGACACGTGGTCTTGCATCTAAGAATCCGGCCATTGTTAATATAGCTAAATCTGGTCTTAAAGTTGCCCGTGTTAAATTTAATCGATCAGCAATTTTCTCACCTGTAATCGGACCACTTTCTTTCACTATTTCAATAATCTTTTCTTGACGATCACTAAGTTCTATCGTTCTCACCACCTACAACAGAATAATAATATATAACATATATAATAATATTATATACTATTTTCTGTCGAACGAAAGATTATGTTCCTTCAACTCATTCTTTTTTAGAAAAATTTCAAATTACAAATTCATTTTTTCAGTTTGTCTAATTGTTGTAAAAACCTCTTGGTCTTTAAATATATACCGGAATATTCATCATAATAAGCAGATATACATAGGTCCAATTCTTTCTTTGTTTTATCTTTCACATTTATGGACCCAAGTCGATTTAAATCAAAATAATAAAATAACCGTAAAAGTTTGAGGGTAACTTGTTGAACTTTTAACGAAAAACGATCATGGTGAGAACATCGTTCACAAAGAATTCCACCTTCTTTAATAGAAAAAACAAAAGGGCCATGATTACTTCCACAAATGGCACAATGATCTAATGAAGGATGAAACCCTAAAACTGTTAACATTTTTATTTCAAATATATTTTTTAAAATATCTGGATCATGCCCTTCTTCAATGGCTTTCATTGTTTGGTAAAGTAATTCGAACAAGAATGGATTGTGATTTCTATCCTCTGTTCCTTTATCAAGTAGCTCAGCAATGTAAGCTGTGTATGAAGTTAAGAAAAGGTCTTCTTTAATTCCCCTGAACGTGTCAATCACTTCACCCTGTTGGATCGTCGCCAGTCCAGAATTGCCTATCATACAAATAAAATGTCCATAAGTAAAAGGCTGTGACACAGAGGCAAGCCGACTTTTCGGTTTTTTTGCCCCTCTTGCCACAGCACCGAATTTTCCTAAGTCCCTCGAAAAAATCGTGATAATTTTATTCGACTCTCCAAAATCGATCGATCGTAAAACAATCCCTTCGATTTTTTTCATCAAAGAAGGTCACCTACTATTTCTATCTTAAGGTTTTAGGTTACGTTACAGGAAGATCTGTATCTGCTAGTTCGATTTCATCATCCGGTGTTGCTTCCATTTCCTTTTCTAATTCTTTATAAAGAAGGTACGTATCAATATCTCCTGTTTGGGTAAAAACCTTCCAAGTAAAATTTAACATGGAAATCTCCACCTTTCAAATTTTTAAACTAGCCTTTACCTAAACCTAATATTATTTTTTCCGAAGTCTAAAAAAACATGAAATGAAGATTTTAACAATTTTAGGTGACAACCTAATTTAATATCATCCATTAATATTCATCTTCACGATAGCCGAATTCCCTTAATAGAGTAGCTTTATCACGCCAATCTTTCTGAACTTTTACCCATAACTCTAAAAATACTTTGGATCCTAGTAGATTTTCAATATCCATTCGTGCTCGCTTACCAATCTCTTTTAACATTGCTCCTTGTTTACCGATCACAATTCCTTTTTGCGAATTCCGTTCAACAATAATAGCCGCCATAATATGAATTGTACCGTTGTCTCTTTTTTCAATCTTTTCAATAATGACAGCAACAGAATGCGGTACTTCTTCTCTAGTTAAGTGCAATACTTTTTCCCGAATGAGTTCTGCAATAATAAAACGCTCTGGATGATCGGTTACTTGATCATTTGGATAGTACTGCGGGCCTTCAGGCATATAATTTTTAATCACATCGATTAGTCGTTCTACATTATTTCCTTGGAGAGCTGAAATTGGAATAATTTCTGCAAAATCGTATTTATCCTTATATTGAGCAATAACTTCGATTAATTGATCAGGATGAATTAAATCAATTTTATTAATGACAAGAAATACTTTTGTATGAACATCCTTTAATTTTTCTAATATATATTGTTCTCCACGCCCAAATTCTTCAGTTGCGTTTACCATAAATAAAATTAAATCAACTTCATTTAATGTGTTTGTTGCGACTTTTACCATAAAATCGCCTAAACGATGTTTTGGTTTATGAATTCCGGGAGTATCAATAAAAATTAGTTGTGCATCGTCCGTTGTTAGTACGCCCTGGATCGTATTCCGTGTTGTTTGTGCCTTATCGCTCATGATCGCAATTTTTTGACCAATGACATGATTTAAAAAGGTGGATTTCCCTACATTCGGTCTGCCAATGATTGTTATGAATCCTGATTTAAAATGTTTTTCATTATTTTTCATGCATATCCTCCGCTCTAAATGCACCTGGTAGTAATTCACCAACTGTCGTTTCTAATATATTACCATCTAAATTAGACAATATCACTTTCATATCTGCAGGAAAAAATTCGGTCATAACTTGACGACATGCACCACACGGAGGAACTGGGCGTTCTGTATCAGCTACTACCGCAATCATAGCAAAATCTTTTTTTCCTTCTGAAACCGCTTTAAATATCGCAGTCCGTTCTGCGCAATTGGCTAGCCCATAAGAAGCATTTTCAATATTAGAACCTCTATAAACTTGCCCGTCTTCGGTAAGAAGAGCTGCACCTACAGCAAAGTTAGAATATGGTACATAGGCATTTGTTCGTGCTACTTTTGCTTCTTCAATAAGTTGGTTCTTATTCATCTTGTTCATCCCTTCTTACACTTAATTTTATTTTACAATATAAATTCGAGTTTGTTAATATTAATTTTCTAAAAATTCCATATATTATAACAAATTAACCTATCATCATGAAAGTATTTTCGGAAGAAAAATCATGAACCCAATGATTATTGTACATATTGCAAAAATGAAACATGCCGCAGCAGAAATATCCTTTGCTTGCTTTGCAAGCGGATGGAAATCCTCTGTATACAAATCAACTAACCGTTCAATAGCTGTATTAAACAATTCAGCAGTAATCATCAATCCGATGACCAAAATGAGTATCATCCACTCAAATTTATGAAGGTTAAATAATAATCCAAATATCAACACAACAATTGTCATGAATAAATGAAATCTTAAATTTCTCTCCTGTTTAAAGGCTAAAATGATACCTTCAAGTGCATATTTAAAGGATAATAAATATTGTTTCATTTCTAACAAACCTTTATCGCGATAAACCAAATTGTGTTAAAATCTTTTCTTGTTTTGTAAACATTTCTTTTTCTTCTTCTTTCGTCCCATGATCATAACCTAATAAATGAAGGAAACCATGCACAGCAAGAAATCCTAGCTCACGCATGAAAGAATGCCCATATTCCATTGCCTGTTCTTTAGCCTTCGGAATTGAAATAATAATATCCCCTAAAATCCGAGGCATGGAAGGTGCCCCTATAATTTCGATCTCCTCTTCTACTGATTCTTCTAATGCAAAAGAGATAACATCTGTTGGACGATCAACCCCACGATACTCTTTATTAATTTGATGAATTTTTTCATTCGTTACAAAAGTTAAGGATAACTCACTTTCCTCGGTAATATTTTCCATTTCAGCAGCTAGTGTCAACAATTCTAATATTTGTTGAATTTGATTTTCTGATAACTCTCCGGTTTCATCGTTGTATTCTATTTCTAACACGTTAATCACCTTTCTTTTTCATTTCCGGATACTCAATACGATTATGGAAAATTCCATGTAATGTTTCACAAATGGTTTGTTCAATAATTTTAAGTTCCTTTAATGTCAGATCTGATTCACTAAACTGATCATCATTCAATTTATCTTTTATTATATTTTTCACAAGCTCCTCAATTTTTTCCTTGTCTGGATTTTTCATAGAACGAACGGCTGCTTCAACACTATCGGCTATACTGATGATCGCCGTTTCTTTTGTTTGTGGTTTTGGTCCAGGATAACGAAATTCTTCTTCACTTACTTCTTTACCATTTTCTTTTGCTTTATGATAAAAGAATTTTAATAAACTCGTACCATGGTGTTGCAAAGCTACGTCTACAATCTCTTTTGGCATATGATTTTTTCGTAAAATTTCTGCACCATCGTGGGCATGAGCAATAATAATATCCCTACTTGTTTCAGGTGGCAGATGGTCATGAGGATTACCTGCATTCATTTGGTTTTCAATGAAGAAATTTGGTCTTCTCGTTTTACCAATATCATGATAATAGCAGGCCACTCTTGCCAACAATCCATTTGCCCCAATCGCTTCACAAGCACTATCCGCCAGATTGGCTACCATTACACTATGATGGTACGTTCCAGGAGCTTCAGTTAAAATCTTTTTAAGTAACGGATGATTTGGATTAGATAATTCGATTAACTTCATCGTCGATAAAATACCAAAACCAGCTTCTAAAAATGGCAAAAAGCCGATGGTTAAGACAGCTGATCCAATTCCAGAAAACAATCCCATTGAGGCATAAATGACATATTGCGTCATTGAAAATTTCGTATTTGGGATAAATAATAAAGCAATAACTACGAAAATATTGATGGCAGAAACGAATAGTCCAGCTTGAAAAATTTTGGAACGCTGATTTTGATTCGATAAAAAGGCAATTCCTGCTAACCCGCTAAATAGAATATAAATCGCAATCGTTAAATGAAATGATCCCGATGATTGTCCATTAAAGATAATTGCACTGGCAGCAGCTAAAATAATTGTACCGATAATTCCTAGACGCTCATTGAGCAATATTTTCAACAACATAGCACACAGGGCAGCTGGAAATACATAACTTATGTCATATTGTTGAATAGGTACAGCACTAATTCCTTTCATAATTACAATAGAAACAAGTAATATCACACTAAAGATAAGCAATTCTTTATTCACGGATTCATTTTTACGATTCCCATTATAGTAAGAATAAATGATTCCAATCAAAGCAAATACAAAAATAAATAATCCGATAAATGGCATGTATGGGAACTCAGTATTCACTAATCCGATTAGTTCTAACTGGTCCCAGATTTTTTGGTTCACTAACTGCCCTTCTTCTACAATAATTTGTCCTTGCAGTATGTACACTGGATCTACATTTTCTTCCGCTTGTTTTCTAAGTTCTTCAGTTGCTTCAGGATCATAAAAATAGTTTTGTACAATGGCATAACGAGCCAATTCTATCGTGGCATTCTTCAACGTTTCTGGAATGGAAACGAATCGTAATTCTTCCTCGACCTTCTTTCTTGCATTTTCAACCTCAGAAGATGAAATTTCATGACTCATAACATTATTTATTGCTGTAACTGCCGCATCCCTGGCAGTAACTAAATCTGGTTTACTATTGTTCACTAAGGCTTCAAGCGTATTATTAGATAAATCATTAACCACACTTTTTGTCAATTTCTCTTTTAACCAATTTACTTTTTCTTTTAAAGTAGGGTTATCAACAGCAAGTTCATCTTCTGAATTTTCAGCTTCGGCCCGTATACTCAGTTCCGTTAGTTCATCTTGTAGTTCAATTGCTGAATCATAAATTGAATTAATTAAATCAATACGATTTTGTCCAATTTCAGGTTTCAGAACATATTTAGCTTGGACTTGATTGGCAGCGTCTTGGCGAGCCCTTTCTGTAGCATGTACATCTTCAATTGTAAATGGAGAACGAATCGTTTCTTTTGCAGGCTCAAACTTCGTAACATCGAGAACAATTGGTTTAACATTATTGTACATTGAAGCAAAAAGTACTAAACCAATAATAATAAAAATAATCCAATATGCAAATCGTTTATTTAAAAATTGTAATGTTTTAAGTAAGATCCTTTCATTTTTATCTTTTCTTCTTTTCATAACAATCCCACCTTTTATGTTTTGGGGATAAGTTCGTTTTTCTTTACAATACAATCATTGCATGGAGCTTATGTATTGTAAATAACTTAACAAATGATTTGGCAAATAGCTGGACTTTAAGAAAACATTGTTCTCCTCATACTTTATGTTCAATTTTATCAATTCTTATTACATTTTTCATCATTTAATGGAAAAAATAAGCAGTTATCATTATTATTATACAATTTTTAGCCAATAAAAAACCCACCAAACGGTGAGTTATTACGGATCCTCGTTAATTTTCTTCATTAGGTACATGTTCATCAAATGCTTTAATGATTCTCGCTACAAGTGGGTGTCGCACAACATCGGTTTCCTGTAAATAACAAAACCCAATTCCTGGTACATTTTTCAAAATTCGTTGTACCGATGATAATCCCGATTGAACTCCTTCTGGTAAATCAATTTGGGTGAGATCGCCTGTAATAACCATTTTTGAACCAAAACCTAACCGGGTTAAAAACATTTTCATTTGCGCATGGGTCGTATTTTGCGCTTCATCCAAAATGACAAAGGCATCATCAAGTGTACGACCTCGCATGTAGGCTAACGGTGCAATTTCAATAACCCCTCGCTCAATTAAGCGTTCTGTATGTTCATTTCCTAAAACATCATGTAAAGCATCATATAAAGGGCGTAAATACGGGTCCACTTTCTCCTTTAGATCTCCTGGAAGAAACCCTAAGCTTTCTCCTGCCTCCACTGCTGGTCTAGTTAAAATAATCCGCTTAACCAAATTACTTTTTAAAG
The DNA here is from genome assembly GCA_902796085.1 of Heyndrickxia coagulans. Lineage (GTDB taxonomy): Bacteria > Bacillota > Bacilli > Bacillales > Caldibacillaceae > Pallidibacillus > Pallidibacillus thermolactis. Next base: position 14,677 of record CADBNU010000244.1, on the reverse strand, counting down.
CATGGACGGCTAGTACAACGGCAAGATAAGTCTTTCCCGTCCCTGCCGGTCCGATCCCAAAAACTAAATCATATTTTTTTATTGCTTGAACATAATCCCTTTGACCAAGGGTTTTTACTCGAATTGGTTTTCCTTTCGCATTTTTAGTAATTTCTTCTTTGTATAAATCAGAAAAATATTCAATTGTACCTTTTTTTCCCATTTGTAAGGCGAGCGAAACATCCCGAGGACTAATTGTAATCCCTTTTTGAACCATTGCATGCAACGAACGGATTACTTCTTCAGCAAAACTTACATTTTGTTCCTCACCTGTAATCCTTATACTTTCACCCCGTGTTGTAATGGAAACGTCTAATTCATTTTCAATCATTTTCAAATGACTATCGCCTGTTCCAAATAGGCTCATTGGGTTATCTAAATGGGTTAGGTGAAATTCTCGTGTATTCAAAAATGACAACACTCCTAATCTTCTTGTTCTTCTTGAATGATTGGTGCTTCTTTTGCAATATTTTCTATTACATCGTAACTTATTAATAACTTTAATTTACCATTCTCTTCCTTTTCATGCAAAATTTTTTCATCTAAAATCTTAGCTTCTTCCGGAACTGTTTTTTGCAAGTCTTTTTTTGCAATTTCCAGCGCTAATTTTCTTGCCTCTTCTTTCTTATAGCTTTTTGTATGAATTTCCACTTCTTTTACAGTTTTACTTGTGATCGCAACCGGTAAAGTCCATTTAAAAAATTTTAGTTCTTTTTTATTTTTCTCCACTTTTTCATGTTTATATTTTGTCGTTGAAAACCCCCAAATTGGTATGGAAAAATTTCCAAAGTCTAAAGTCATTTGTTCCCATTCTTCCCCTGTTAATAATTCAAATTCTGTTGTCAAATCAACTTCAACTTCCGTTGTATACCATGTTTTACCTAATATTTTACCCTTTGCTGACACTTTTTGTTTATCATCTTCACGTCCAATTAAGCCTGAAACTAATAATTGCCCTGGTTTTACAAAGTCGTTAATCGTAACGACTGGTTCACCTTTTTCTACAAAATAATCAACGATCACTGCTTCTTTTTTTGCTACTAAATGTCTAGGAGAAGTTTTTTCTACTTCTTCAGGTTGCTCTTTTTCAACCACTTGAAAATGATAGCTCGTCCCATTTAATTCCACACCAATCCATGTCACATCTTCATTCATTGCCGTCAATTTTCTTTGGATTCCCTCTGGGTCATCAACTAAAAATTGAAAGCCACCAACTTTAACGCCCATCTGTTTTAATTGGTTCATCATTTTATATTCTAATTCTGGAGATGCTCCTTTTATTTCTATTTTCCATATCATATTTGACAATAAGGTAATGATGATAAACGCCACTAATGCACCAATAAATAACCCTGTATTCCTTCTTAGTCGCTTTAACCAATAAGGAAATCCTCCCCGTTTGATAAATCGTACCTTTACTCGGTGAATTCTAACGGCTTTGCGCAAATGGGAAACATCTTTAATAAACATTTGAAATTTAAGCTCCCCTTCCTGGAGCTTCTTTACATTCCAAATGACAACATGATGACGAATTAATTCATTAATAATTCGTTCGCCACCTATACCAATTAGTTTAACGGTAATCGAGCCGAATAAGCGTTTAAACCATAAATTTTTCATACCTTCCTCCCACCAAACCGTTCATTCATTTATATAAAGGACTTGTTCAATCTTTCCTTCTAAAATTAATTCTTCGGGCCACATTGTTTTAATAACGAAACCTTCACCTTTTACTAAAAGTTGACCTTGACTTAGTAAAACTCTTACTTCTCTATCTGAAAACGTGAGCAAACCTCGATGATTTTCGATATATATATGTAGTTGTCCTACCATCGTGATACGGGGAAAGTCCATCATGACATCTTCAGGAAGATCCAGTTGTTTTGTTAGCCATCGTTGAATTTTCTGCTTCCACTTTTTTGCCAAAAAAAGAACCCCCTTTCATCTCATATTTATGAAATGAAAAGGGGGAATAGCACAATTTTTACTATTTTTGATAAACATTTGAACGATACGGTTTTTTGGCACGCGGTGGTCCGAGAACTTCTGACCAAATAATGCCTTGGGTAATACTTGCTCTAGTTACTTTCGGTACGATAACCTTATCCTCCATTTTTATTTGGCGAGATACCCGCTCAATTCGGTCCAAACCTCGTTGTAATTGCTGTTTTTCTTCTTTTTTCTTTTCCTGTAAAATTTGCTCAGCTTGTGCTAATTTTTCATGTACTTGATTTTTAATATCCGCTTCTTTTGAACGAACAACTGATTCCATACTACTTTCCGTCTGTTGCGGTTCAATCTTTGAATTCGGTTCCCTTTCATTATTTCTACGTTTTCCAAAAGAATCTTGCAATTCACGCCGCAATTCATCAAACGGATTACTATCACCGTTAAACGGCGACCCACCGCTACCAAAAGGTGGCGTTTTTTCTAGTTCTTTCGTTGACGCTTTTGGACGTGGAGTTTGCTTTTCAGACTTATTTTTATCGCCGCCAAATAAAGAAAGTAAACCGCCAATCACAATGATTAATAAAGGAAAATTTTCCAATAGAAAATTAATCAAGTGGGAAAACCTCCCATCTTTTATTTATCATTTTTATTATTTTTACCATTCATTTCTTCATTTGTTGCTCGACCGATCGAATTTCTCATTTCTGTATCAGCCATAATGTTTTTATAATTCATATAGTCCATTACGCCAAGATTACCTGAACGTAAAGCTTCTGCCATAGCAAGAGGTACTTGCGATTCAGCTTCAACCACTTTTGCACGCATTTCTTGTACACGAGCTACCATTTCTTGTTCAGCTGCAACCGCCATCGCCCGACGTTCCTCAGCTTTCGCCTGAGCAATGTTTTTATCAGCTTCTGCTTGATCTGTTTGCAAGATCGCACCGATGTTTTTACCAATATCGACATCGGCAATATCAATTGAAAGGATTTCAAAGGCTGTACCAGCATCAAGACCTTTTTTCAATACGGTTTGTGAAATTAAATCAGGGTTTTCAAGTACCTCTTTATGGTTTTGAGCACTACCAATCGTACTTACAATCCCTTCACCGACACGTGCAATAATGGTCTCTTCACCTGCACCACCGACAAGTCGATCAATATTTGCACGAACGGTAATTCTTGCTTTCGCTTTTACTTCAATCCCATCTAAAGCTACACCTGAAATAAATGGCGTTTCAATAACTTTTGGATTAACACTCATTTGCACAGCTTCTAACACATCGCGTCCAGCTAAATCAATTGCTGCACAGCGTTCGAAGGTCAAGTCGATATTAGCTCTTTGGGCAGCAATTAATGCATTTACTACACGATCAACATTACCACCAGCTAAATAATGACTTTCCAACTGATTAATTGTTACATCCAGACCAGCTTTATGTGCTTTAATTAATGGGTTCACAATTCTACCTGGAATTACTCTTCTAAGCCTCATTCCAACTAGAGTAAAAATACTGATACGCACACCTGCCGCAAGGGCACTAATCCAGAGCATTACTGGAATAAAAGATAAAAAGAAAATAAGCAAAATAATGATTAAAGCAACTATAATCAGGGTAAAAAAATCAATTCCTGCAATTTGCATTAAAAAACCTCCTCATTCTTTTCAAAAATTTGTTGTAATATATAAATAAATTAATTGACTTGACGAACGACGACTCTTACACCTTCTACTTTAATAACCACCACTTTATCACCACTATTAATAAAGCCACCCTCAGTTACGGCATCAATCCGTTCATTATCGATGATAATTGTACCCGATGGCCGAAGAGGGGTTAGAGCTGTACCTTCCTTATTCAACAAATCCGTTCTAGACTTGTTTGAAACATAGCCTTTATCCGAAGATGTTGCATCACGGAGTACTAAATTATCAAATATCCGTACTTTTTTTCTGAAAAATTTCATAAAAATCACCATCACTATGATTGCAACCAATATGGCAATCCCTAGACTTATTCCCATTTGAAGCATACTTTCACCTGTAAGCAGGATGGACAAAATGACGAATCCGAGACCAATAAATCCAACGATACCACCAGGGATAAAAAACTCTAATAGAATCAATCCTACACCTAGTAAGAATAAAATAAGCGATTCATAACCTGCTAATCCTGCAATATAATGGCCATAAAAGAATAATAAAAAGGAACTAATGCCGACAGTTCCTGGTATACCAAATCCTGGTGAATACAATTCAAGCACAATACCTAAGCTACCTAAAGTTAATAATAATGAAGTTATAATCGGATTCGTAATGAATTCAGCAATTCTTTCTGAAATTGTTTTATCGATTGTTTCAACATTCGCATGTTGCAAACCTAGAATTTGAAGTAGTTCTTCCTTCGAACTCACAATGCCTTCTGCATAACCGACTTTTTTAGCATCCGTTGCTGTCAAGGTGAGAAATTCACCTTTTTCTTTCCCTAGTTCCGGTATTTCTATTGATTCATCAGCCATGGCTACAGCATAAATTGGATCTCTACCGCCTTGTTCAGCTGCAGAACGCATTGCTGCTATCCAGGCACTTTGTGCTTTTTTATCAGCCGCATTGCCATCTTGTGTAATGACACCTGCAGCTCCTATTTTTCCCGATGGAACCATATAAATTTCATCCATATTTAATGAAATATATGCGCCTGCTGATAGAGCATTTTGATTAATAAAGGCAATGGTCTTTATATTGGTATTCCCTAACAGGCGAGCAATATCCTGAGCAGCAGTTACAACTCCTCCAGGTGTATGAATTTCAAAAATGATGGCTTCTGCATCATTCTCTTCAGCCGTTCTAATCGCTCGATTTAAGTATTCGGTTAACCCATTTGTCACTTCACTGTCGATCGTAGCATAATAAACGAGATCGTTTTTCCCGCTTACATGATAGTTTGGAAATAACACTAGAAGTATGAAATACGTGATGACAAGATATAACAGCCTTCTATCTCGCAAACGATACCCTCCCTTCATTATAGCGATACTACTTATACGATAAAGGTTACGTTTTAGTTTCAAAAATATGTAAAAACTATCATAAAAAATCCATTAAATCGCAAAAGCGAGCCCAAATAATTTTTTTGAAAATTAAAGCTTTTGATCGCTTTAAAAAAGGTCTGACACTGATTTGTCAGACCCTTTTTATCTTTTATTTCGGGATTTATGATAGTGCTTGAAGGACAAGTTTATTAACTAATGAGCCATCCGCTTTGCCTTTTACTTTCGGCATAACGACGCCCATTACTTTCCCCATATCTGATTTGGATGTCGCTTTAGTTTGCTGTATTGCATCTTGAATGATTGTTTTTAATTCATCTTCACTTAATTGTTCAGGTAAATAATGTTCAACGTAAGTAAGTTCTGTTTGTATTTTTTCAACCAGGTCCGAACGACCGGCAGTTTCAAATTCACGGAGGGAATCTTTTCGTTGTTTTACTTCACGAGATAGAACAGTTAGCTCTTCGTCTTCTTTTAAATCCCTGCCAAGCTTAATCGCTTCATTCTGTAAAGAAGATTTAATCATTCGAATAACGGAAAGTTTATGTTTATCCTTATTTTTCATAGCTACTTTCATATCTTCGTTTAAACGTTCAAGAAGACTCATTATCGTTTACACCCTCTTAAAATTTCTTACGTTTCCTTGCGGCTTCAGACTTTTTCTTACGTCTAACGCTTGGCTTCTCGTAAAATTCACGTTTTCTTACTTCTTGTAATGTACCCGTTTTTGATACTTGACGTTTGAAACGACGTAATGCATCATCAAGGGATTCATTTTTACGAACAACTGTTTTTGACATATCTTTCCCTCCCTCCGAACAAAACACCTTACATTCCCATGGAATTTTCCATGTACCCTAAAATTATAATAGAAAAATTAACATTGGTCAACTATTGTAAAAAGAAATTTTAAACTCATGTTTTGGCAATATCATCATAAGATAGATTGAGGTGAGGACAAGTTGTCATTCTTATTGTTTATTTTATATTTAACTTTATTCCTTGGTGGAATGTATATTATGCGACTCGGCTTGAAAACCGTTTCGCATAAAAAAATAAGCGAATGGCTGTTAAAATTTACTTCTTCACCTATAACTGGACTCGTGTTTGGCACTTTTTTAACGGTGCTTTTACAATCGAGTTCGGCGGTTATGATTATCACTGTTGGATTTGTTTCTGCTAATCTCATTTCTTTTAAACAATCGATTGGGATTATTTTAGGTACAAATATTGGAACGACGGCAACATTAGAATTTTTAGCATTCGGAACAGAGCAATTCATTATCCCATTGTTAATCTTCGGCAGTCTTTGTCTTTTGTTTCGAGTTAACAAAATTCGTAGTTTCGGATTATTTTTTTATGGCTTAGGTGCGATTTTTATGGCATTATTTGGCTTTGAACGTTTGGCCGCTCCCCTTGCAGAAAGTGAAGTCATTGGTCCTTTTCTTTTATCGCTAGAAGAAAATGTTTTTTTGTCCGTTATTGCAGGATGCGTCATAACCGCACTGATCCAATCAAGTACTGCAATGACTGGTATTGCCATGGGATTTTTACAGGCTCATGCGATCAGTTTACCCGTTGCTATCGGTGTCATGCTTGGTTCTAATATTGGGACATGTTTAGATGCTTATGTTGCAAGTCTTGGCGGAGGCAAAGAAGCTAAGAAAACAGCATGGGCCCACATTTGGTTGAACGTTTTAGGTGTCATGATTTTTATTCCATTTATATCTCAATTTTCACAAATCGTATCCTTATTCGCCTCAACACCAGATAATCAACTTGCCCATGCAAGCGTGTTATTTAATCTCATTGTTTCTTTCATTTTTTTACCATTTGTCAATCCATTTGCACGTTTCATCGAAAAAATACATGGTTGAATATAAAAAAAGGTGCTATTTAAAAAGTATTTTGGAAGGCACTTTTTAAATAACACCTAGCTCTTCAAAATTAATTTTGATATTCATCTACAATTGCAGTACCTGAACTTGCACCAATTCTAGAAGCACCTGCTTCAATCATTACTTTTGCATCTTCTGCAGTCCGGACACCACCAGATGCTTTTACCCCAACATTTGGACCGACTGTTTTTCTCATTAATGCAACGTCTTCCACAGTTGCTCCTCCTGTTGAGAAACCAGTTGAAGTTTTAACATAATGAGCACCTGCTTGTACAGATAATTGACAAGCCGTTACTTTTTCATCTTCAGTTAATAGAGAAGTTTCAATGATCACTTTTACAAGTGCTTTATCTTTTACTGCATTTACAACAGCTTCAATATCTTTTTGTACTAATTCGGTGTCTCCACTTTTTAACGCACCGATATTCATTACCATATCGATTTCTTCAGCACCATTTGTAACCGCATTAACTGCTTCGAAAGCTTTAGTTTCTGGCGTATTTGCACCTAGCGGAAAACCAATAACTGTACAAACTTTAACATCTGTACCTTTTAATATGTCACTGGCTAATTTAACCCATGTTGGATTGACACAAACAGAAGCAAAGTTATATTGTTTTGCTTCGTTACATAATTTCTCAACTTGTTCTTTCGTGGCTTCTGGTTTTAATAACGTGTGGTCGATATATTTTGCAATTTCCATTGTTGTCATTCTCCTTTATATCATTAATTCTTAACTACCTCGCAGTCTATTACTCAGACATATATAAGGGGACTAACCCCCTTCTATATATTAACTTACGATTTGTTTACTGTCATCAACAATTTCATCTTCCAGCACTCGCACAAATTGTCCTTCACAATATGGATAACCTGCTTTTGTAATTTTAACGCGGACAATTTTTCCTAGCATATCCTTAGTTGCTGGAAAGACGACTTTTAAGTAGTTATCTGAATGACCTTCAAATAGTCCACTGTTTGGATCTTTTTTATAAGGTTCTTCTGGAATGACTTCCAATACTTCACCTTCAAAGTTGGATGCATATTCTTTTGCTAATTGATCAGATAATGCAATTAACCTTTGTACACGTTCATCTTTTATTTGTTCATCAATTTGATCTGTCATCCGTGCCGCAGGTGTTCCAGTCCGTTTAGAATATGGGAAAACGTGTAATTCAGCATATTTATGTTTCTTTACAAAATGATAGGTTTCCATAAATTCTTCTTCTGTTTCACCTGGGAATCCAACAATAACATCCGAGGTTACAGCTAAACCAGGAAGGGCATCTTTTAATTTAAGTAATCGTTCTTCATATTCTGCCATTGTATATTTTCTTCTCATCCGTTTTAATACGGTATCTGATCCGGATTGCAATGGTATATGCATATGTCGAACAATGATGTTTGAATTGCGGATCACATCAATCACTTCATCGGTCAATTGACTTGCTTCGATAGATGAAATTCTTAACCTCTTTAATCCTCTTACTTTTTCTTCTAAGTCACGTAAGAGCATGGCTAAATTGTAATCTTTAAAGTCTTGACCATATCCGCCCGTATGGATACCGGTTAAGACGATCTCTTTATAGCCATTGTCAACTAACATTTGGGCTTGTTTAATGACCTGTTCAGGATCTCGCGAACGCATCAATCCCCTAGCCCATGGAATAATACAGAAAGTACAGAAGTTATTACAACCTTCTTGAATTTTTAAAGATGCGCGGTGGCGATCTGTAAAGTAAGGTACTTCTAACTCTTCATAAGTGCGGTTTTTCATAATATTGTGTACCGCATTAATTGGTTTACGTTCTTTACGATATTGTTCGATATAATCGAGCATTTTATTCCGATCTTGCGTACCTACAACAATATCGACACCAGGAATCGCCATTATTTCTGCTGGAGCAGTTTGAGCATAACAACCTGTCACACAAATTACGGCATCAGGATTTTTACGTATAGCTCGACGTATTACTTGTCTAGACTTTTTATCACCGGTATTTGTTACTGTACATGTATTGATAACGAAAACATCGGCATTTGTTTCAAAATCGACTCTATCATACCCATGTTGTTTAAACAATTGCCAAATTGCTTCTGTTTCATAATGATTCACTTTACAACCTAAAGTATAAAACGCCACAGTTGACACAAAATCACCTCAATAATTCAAAATAAAATGAAATCGAAGCTAATGCATATAATGGTGCTGTTTCCGCTCGTAAAATTCTTGGACCTAAACTACATGTTTCAAATCCGTTCTCGAGTAATGTGTGAATTTCTTCATTAGAAAAACCGCCTTCCGGTCCAAATAGAATAAATAGTGAGTCCCCACTATTTAAGTTTTTTAATACGTTTGGAAAATCTTTTGTATCATTAGCTCTTCCTTTTGCTTCATAAGCAACTAATTTTTTATCAAATGTTTCACTGAACTGAATCATTTCGTTAAAAGTGCATGGAATTTCTACCGTCGGTATTATATTTCTTTCAGATTGTTCTGCTGCTTCCTTCGCAATTTTTTGCCAGCGTTCCACACGTTTTTCTTTTTTCTTACGATCAAATTTCACAACGACACGATCAGAGGAAAAAGGTAAGAAAGAGCCTGCCCCGAGTTCTGTTCCTTTCTGGATAACTATATCGAATTTATCTCCTTTAAGCAACCCGCTTCCAATGCAAACACGAATTGGAAGTTCTCTGTTTTCTTCTTTTTCAGTTAAAACAAGGGCCTCAACATATTCGGGGTGAATTTCTAAAATTTCACAGATCAAAACTTTTCCATCTGAATTGACAACAGAAAACTTTTCTCCCGGTGTCATTCGCATGACTCGTACAATATGATGATAATCTTCACCAAGCATATGAACTTTATTGTTGATCAATTGATTATTCGTTAAAAAATAACGTTGCATGACAATCACACTTTCATATGTGCCTTATTTTTTTGCTACAATTGTGACCCAATCTTCCATCATGATCGTTTCAACAATTTCAAATCCAGCTTTTTTGATGTGTTCTTCAACTTCTTGTCTTTTTTGATTAATGATGCCTGACGTAATAAAGTATCCCCCATCTTTTACAAGACGAAAAGCATCGTCTGTAAAACGGACAATGATTTCTGCAAGTAGATTGGCAACGATGACATCTGCTGGTTCTGTAATGCCATCGAGAAGATTATTTTGTTTAACCGTAATCCGATCTTGAATATGATTAATTTTTATGTTTAGTTCTGCACTTTTCACCGCTATTTCATCTAAATCCAATGCTAGGACGTGTTTTGCGCCAAGCATAGCGGATGCAATGCTTAATACACCTGATCCAGTACCAACATCATATACGATATCATCTTTTTTTACCGTTTGTTCCAATGCTTGAATACTCATCACAGTCGTCGGGTGTGTCCCGGTTCCGAAAGCCATACCTGGATCAAGTTCGATCATTAATTCGTCACTTGACACCGGTTCATATTCTTCCCATGTTGGGACAATCGTAAATTTACTTGAAATTTTTACAGGATGGTAATATTTTTTCCATGCAGTTGACCATTCTTCTTCATGAACTTCACTGATGGTCACTTTATTTAAACCAATATCAATATTAAATAACAATAAATTATTGATTGCGGATTTTATTTGTTCCACAGTTTCTCCTAAAAAACTATTGACAGGTAAATAGGCTTTAACAATGACTCCTTCTTCTGGGAAGTCATCCGGATTCAATTCATACAATTCCCCATATTGATCCGGATGATCCTTATTCAAATCGAAAGAATCTTCAATCACAATACCACTAGCACCAGCTTCATATAAAATATTGGCAATAGGCTCTACTGCTTCATTTGTCGTATGAATACTAATTTCAGACCATTTCATAATCGACCAAACCTCATTTTTTAATCTCCTTTAAAAGCACGTTTCATTTTATTAAAAAAAGATTCAGATTGCTCCTCCGGTATGTCACCACTTATTTCGGCAAATTCGCGAAGAAGTTGTTTTTGTTTTTCTGTTAATTTTTTAGGAGTAACAATTTTTAAAATTACATGTTGGTCACCAACTCCATTGCCGCGAACATTTTTTATTCCTTTACCACGCAAGCGGAATTTCGTATGTGTTTGAGTTCCTGCAGGAATTTTCAATTTAACTTTACCATATAGTGTCGGTACTTCAATCTCATCTCCAAGTGCCGCTTGCGCAAAGGTAATCGGCATTTCAATATATACATCATCGCCATCACGTTCAAAAAACTCATGTTCTTTTACATAAAAAATGATATACAAGTCTCCAGGAGGTCCGCCGTTAATCCCTGGCTCACCTTGTCCTGCAACACGTAATTGTTGGCCGTCATCAATACCTGCTGGGATTTTAACGTGTATTTTCTTCCGTTTTTTAACTTTTCCTGTTCCACGGCAAGTTGTACATTTTTCTTTAATGATTTCTCCAGTACCTTGACAGTGAGGACAATTTCTTCGATTTACAATACGGCCAAACGGTGTATTTTGCTCTGTTGAGATTTGTCCACTGCCATGACAATAAGGACACTCTTCTGGACTAGTTCCTGGTTTAGCTCCACTTCCGTGACAAGTAGAGCATTGTTCATCCTTAGGAATTTCAATATCTGTTTCTTTACCAAAAGCTGCTTCTTCAAAGGACAAGGTCATAGTATATTGCAAGTCGGCTCCTTGTCGCGGTGCATTTGGATTTCTTCGTCTTCCTCCACCACCGAAAAATGTATCAAAAATATCTTCAAATCCAAAGCCTCCGAAATCACTAAATCCACCGCCGCCAAATCCGCCAAAGTCTTGATTTGCACCAGCGTGACCGAACTGGTCATATTGTGCTCTTTTTTGATCATCACTTAGCACTTCATAGGCTTCACTTATTTCTTTAAATTTTTCATCGGCACCTGGCTCTTTATTAAGATCAGGATGATATTTTTTTGAAAGCTTTCGATACGCTCTTTTTATTTCATCTTTCGTGGCATCTCGCCCGACGCCAAGTACTTCATAATAGTCACGTTTTGCTGACATATGTTCCACTCCCCGTACTATCACATAAAAATAATTTTAGCATTCTTTTGATGAACAAAGCAATACATTATCGTTTTCAACTTAAATGGGTCTTCTACGAGAAATCCTTATGAGCAGAAAAAGTCAAAGCCAAGTAAACTTGACTTTGACTTTTCGCTTTTTAGCGTTTTGTTAATAGAACGAAATTATTTGTCATCGTTCACTTCTTCAAAATCAGCATCAACAACATTGTCATCGTTCTTTTTATCACTTGTATTTGCATCTGTATTAGAACCTGTTTGTTCACCAGCTTGGCCTGCTTGATTTGCTTGCTGATAAAGTTTTACTGTAAGTTCTTGAACGATTTGAGATAACGCATCTTTTTTAGCACGAATTTCTTCAAGATTATTGCTTTCAATTGCCTTTTTCAGTTCATCTTTTGCTTGTTCCGCTTTTTTCACTTCCGCTGCATCAACTTTACCTTCTAATTCTTTTAACGTTTTTTCAGTGGTGAATACAAGTTGATCAGCTTCATTACGTAATTCTGCTTCTTCTTTACGTTTTTTATCTGCTTCAGCATTTGTCTCTGCTTCTTTAATCATCCGTTCAATTTCTTCATCAGAAAGACCTGAACTGGATTGAATTGTAATCTTTTGTTGTTTACCTGTACCTAAATCTTTTGCGCTAACATTTACAATACCGTTTTTGTCAATATCAAATGTTACTTCAATTTGTGGTACACCACGTGGAGCAGGTGGTATGTCCGTTAATTGGAAACGGCCAAGGGTTTTATTGTCCGCAGCCATTGGACGCTCACCTTGTAATACATGGATGTCAACAGCTGTTTGGTTATCAGCAGCAGTTGAGAAAATTTGTGATTTTGATGTAGGTATCGTTGTATTTCTCTCGATAAGTTTTGTAAATACGCCACCCATTGTTTCGATCCCAAGTGAAAGAGGCGTAACATCAAGTAATACTACATCTTTTACATCACCAGAAATAACCCCACCTTGAATAGCAGCACCCATGGCTACTACTTCATCTGGGTTTACCCCTTTATGCGGTTCTTTTCCTAGCTCTTTTTTTACAGCTTCTTGCACAGCTGGAATTCTAGTTGAACCACCAACTAAAATAACTTTATCAATATCATTTGCAGTTAAACCTGCATCACTTAAAGCTTGACGAACAGGTCCCATTGTTTTTTCTACAAGATGTGATGTTAATTCATCAAATTTTGCTCGGGTCAAAGTCATATCCAAATGAAGTGGACCACTTGGACCAGCAGTAATGAATGGTAAAGAAATTTGTGCACTTGTTACACCTGATAAGTCTTTTTTCGCTTTTTCAGCTGCATCTTTTAACCGTTGTAATGCCATTTTATCTTGTGATAGGTCAATGTTGTGTTCTTTTTTGAACTCTTCAACCAGATAATCGATGATCGCTTGGTCAAAATCATCTCCACCAAGGTTGTTATCTCCCGATGTGGAAATTACTTCAAATACTCCATCTCCAAGTTCCATAATGGAAACGTCAAATGTACCGCCACCTAAGTCAAACACTAGGATCTTTTCTTCATCTTCGATTTTGTCTAATCCGTATGCTAAGGCAGCTGCTGTAGGTTCGTTAATAATTCGTTCTACTTCTAAACCAGCAATTTTTCCAGCATCTTTAGTAGCTTGACGTTGTGAGTCATTAAAATATGCTGGAACTGTAATAACAGCTTTTGTTACTTTCTCACCTAAATAACTTTCAGCATAAGATTTTAAGTGTTGTAAAATAATCGCAGAAATTTCTTGTGGAGTGTAGTCTTTACCTTCAATATTTACTTTGTAATCTGTACCCATATGGCGTTTAATGGAGATGATTGTGTTCGGATTCGTAATAGCTTGACGTTTTGCAATTTCCCCTACTTGGCGTTCACCGTCTTTAAAAGCCACTACAGATGGAGTTGTTCTTGCACCTTCTGGAGTTGGAATGACGACTGGTTCTCCACCTTCTAATACCGCTACACATGAGTTTGTTGTTCCTAAATCGATACCAATAATTTTACTCATTGTTAAACCTCCCAAATTCAAGTCTAAATTCTGTTGCTATTGATTTACTTTCACCATTGCAGGGCGAATAACTCTATCCTTTAATTTATAGCCCTTTTGCAACTCCTCTATTACGATATTTGAATCATATTGATCATCATTACCTTGCATAACAGCATGGTGTTCATGTGGATTAAACTCTTTTCCAACAGTTTCTATCTGTTCAATACCTGCATTTTTAAAAGTCTCTAAAATGCTTTTATATACCATTTCAACGCCTTGTAACAGCGATTTTCCATCCTCACTAGTGACGTTTGATTGAAGTGCCCGTTCAAAATTATCAAGGGCAGGCAACAATTCTGTTGCAAGATCTTGAGAACCATATTCTTTCAAAGCAACCATTTCATTTCGCGTTCTTTTACGATAATTATCGTATTCTGCTTGAATTCGTAAAAGTCGATCTTCTTTTTCCTCTAATTCTTTTTCTAATTGTTCGATTCTTTCTTGTAAAGATTTTATTTCATCATTTTCTACGTTTGTTTCTTCTTGGTTGTTTAGTTCTTCATCTTCTTTAGCTGAAGATTGCTCATGTTGATCCAAGATTGGCTCTTCTTGTGCTTCATTGGTAATTTGTGATTCTTTTTCCAATTCTTTATCCTCCATTTTGATTTCTTCTTTTTCTTCTAACATGATGTCACCCCCTGT
>CADBNU010000243.1 GCA_902796085.1 Heyndrickxia coagulans | reverse complement strand
TTTCTTCTCGTTTTAGACCCTCACTCGTTAATTGATAAGTTACATCACATTGCTTTGCTATTATGCTACTATGTGTAGCTAGAATTATAATTAACCCCTCTGATTTCAACATTTTGAAATAATTCATAATTTTATCTGCTGTTTCATCATCTAATGAGCCAGTTGGTTCGTCTGCAATAATCAGTTGTGGTTCATTAACTAAAGAGCGAATAATAGATACCCTTTGAATTTCGCCACCAGATAAGGATTCTATTTTTTTATCCAGTAGTTTTTCAATTTCGAATAACTTAGATAATTTTTTTATCCTTTCAACTCTTGAAAGATAAGTTTCATTATTTATTTCTTTTAATAAAAGTGCTACGTAAATGTTTTCAAATACTGTTAACTTAGGAATCATAGGATTAAATTGAGAGATATATCCTATCTTCTCACCTCTTATTTTTGCTAAGGAATTAATAGATTGATTATCCATTTTTATACCATCAAGAATATACTCTCCAGTAGAAAGTTTTTCTAAACCCGCAATAATATTAAGTAAGGTACTTTTACCAATCCCACTTCTTCCCTAAATCGCAAGTAATTCTCCACTGTTTGCTTCAACATTTATATTTTTAAATATAGTGTTTTTTTTAAAGGATTTACTTACGTTTCTTAGAATCACTTTAGCCACGAAATCACCTCTTTAATCGTTGTACAATGTCTATTTTATTAAAAAGTTTCTGAATATACCGTCTTACAAAGAAGTGTACAACTAGAGTAAAGACAATACTGATTATTAGATACATCATAAAAATATTTATCGATCCACTAGATATTAACATGAATGGAAGTATAGGTATAAGAAGCCCTATAATTGAGATACATATAAACTCCCTACCAACATATCGTTTTATGGTTTCAATATTTGCTCCGCAAATTAGAAAAACAGTATAAACATCAATATTCTTTTTTACTTTTATAGATAGTGTCATAAAGTAAGTAAATAACATCAACAAAAATAAAATAAAGATTACAATAAATATCAGCGTTACGTTAGCCTCTGTCATATTAGCTAAGGTATTAATTTTTAATCCATTAGCACCAATAATTTGGTAATCACTAAAACCAAATTCTTTCGAAATATCTTCCACTAATTTTTTGATTTCTAATGGAGACTGTTGCGTTAATAGCAAAGAATTAAATCTAGATAGTAGAGTTGCACGAACGAATAATTCGTTTTCAGGACTATTTAACATGCTATCAGAAGGATCATTTTTAAAATTTAATGCTGGCATCAATACATATTTATCTACAACTAACTCAGGTTCATTCGCAGTAAATATTCTTTGTGATGGTTCTAAAAAACCAATAATATTCCCTTTTAAATATTTATCATATAAGAAAATATCTACAGAATCTCCTATTTGATAGTATCTTTGATAGTCATAACCGAGAATGAGTGGTATTGTCTCTGTTTGTGTATCGTATAAATAATCATCCTCAGAAAAAAGGTTTCCTTCTTTGATTTTTAAATTGTTCATTTCGAATACTGAATCATTCACTTGTACAGACAAAATACCAGAAAAAGGTTTTCCATTCATTTCATGTGGTGGGGATTCCCGACCAATATTATAATAAGGGTCAAACTTTTCATCCCCTTTAAAATCTCCTACATAAATGGGTTGCCAAGTAACAGAATAATAAGTGAAATCTTCTGATTGATTTAATTTCTTGTTTAATCGGTTTAAAGTATCGTACGAATTAATGTTTGCAAAATACTCCGTTTCTCTTTCACCTATTAAATCATCTGAAATCTGGTAGACATTAACACCTTTAAATTTTTTTGCAGTATCCAAGTCGATGTTTGCCTGATTGAGATTTACCACCAATATGTATAGTAATGAGAAGAATAGGATTGAGACAAGGATAGCGATTGTATTTAACAAGCGATTTTGTTTAAATAATATTTTTAGTGTTTTCAATACTTCTTGCCACCTTTTCCTGTTGTATATTTAATAGTTATAAATAATAGATATATACAATTATATAAACTAAATCCGATAACAAAATAAAATGAATAAAGTATCCAAGCGTTAGACCACATATCTATCAAATAGGTAATTGATACAAAAAGGATCATTAGCATTAATAAGGAGAATACAAAAAGTGGAAGAACCCTCTTATTTATAAATAATGAATATATAGTATAAATAGGTGTTCCTTGCAAATATAGAATGCGAATGATAGGTTTTTCTTGTGAAATCCAGTAGCTAGCAGTCACAATAAAAAATGTTGAAAGAAAAAAAATCCCCACTTGTATTCCCGTAATTAACAGTTGATTTGATTTAAGAAGATAAGTACCAACGTTATCACGCTCTAGTATTTTGAAAGAACTTGTTTCTAAATTTCGTTTTAAAATTTTTTCTTGTTCTAAAGAAGGAGTCGAGAAGATAAAATAGGTCCCCTTATTCCCGTCAATTTGTTCATCCGGTGATATTAGCCAAATAGCATTATTTAGCTGATATGAATAATCTGAATTAAAATATCCCACTATTTCGTATTCATTAGGTATCTTTTCCTTTTCTGCGTTTTTCCCAACAATTGCTTTGGGTTCTTTTGAATCAAAAGGATTTTTTGCTGTGTTCCAAAATATAGGAGGAAGTTGAACATCTCCACTTAAATAAACGTACTTGATATCGGACTTATTTGATTCTTGTTGAAAAAGAATATATTTATCTTTTCCTTTTGTTATTTCAATAGTTGAGTTAGTATCATCCAAAGTAAAAGATATGGAATTTTTGTTAATATAACCATTGTTAATCATATTTTGATAATCTATGTAAAATAAAGTAACAATAAAGGTGATACAAATGAAAGTTATTAAGATTAATAAAATATAGAGTTTCGGGTTTGAGTGTAAAATATTTTTTTTCATAGTTTTATTCTAATGAGAAATGGAGAGATTTAAAGAACCATCTCTCCATTTACTTAGAATTAAGACCCCCAATACGTTCTTGCATGATAGAATGCTGGATCTGTATATCCCGTTTTAGCAATAGTGTAATCCCAACCCCAAACTCTATCACTATCTAAAGCTACAGCACCAGTGATATACCACTCAAATCTAGCTCTTGTGTAATGGTACTTTCCTTTCCATCCGGTTTCTCCCACTACTCTTGCAGGTACATAAGTACTTTTAGGTGAACCATATTCTGTATATCCTTTGTGGTAATCTGGAGATTTACTTGAAGCTGCCATGATTGATAAAGTATTAGAATAGTCATTCTCTTGCCAATAGCCTTCTCCTTCACTCCAGCCACCTTGCGCCGCAAAGGAAGATAACGGTGAAAGTGTAACCAGCGATCCAACAAGCGCCAATG
>CADBNU010000242.1 GCA_902796085.1 Heyndrickxia coagulans | reverse complement strand
TGTGACAGGAACCATAAAATTTCCGTTTGGAAACTTTATGGTTTTTTTAATGAAGCTTAATCCATTTCTAATGAATCTTGAAACATTATTTTTCTTATAGTTTTGATGATTTATATTACCTTTAACTTCTGAAGGTTTTTGTACTTGAACAAACGGAGGCGTTAATCTAAGCAGGATTGAACGCCTTTTTTGCTGAAGTAATCATTTGAAGTAGATGATTTCCTTTAATAAGACTTAATCTGAATACATATCATTGATTAAACAAGTAATTGTATTGGTTGGTACATATAAGTTCAGTCATACTTTTTCTTTATACAGTTCTGATTGATTGTTGATACTCAGATAAAATCATTTAAGACATCTGATGTATATTAAATTTATTGGTGAAATAATGTTTTTTTTCTTCACAACTGTACTTTTATATCTGATTTTTTTATAACAAAGTTAGATATTCCTATCATGCGACGTATGCATGATATTTTCGGACTGTTAATGGTTTTTGTGGTTCTATAAACGTCAACCCTAAATGAATATATATTGCTCATTTCGGATGATCACTTATTGTTAAGAATCTTTAGAAGTACACTGATATATATTAGAACAAGGGGCTTTACTTTAAAATAGAGCAACTTTTTGGTTTGTAAAATATATTGACCGTTCACGAATGATTTACCATTACCATAGACTAAAATGAATATGTATGTGGTGGTGAAGAATTCATGGTCACATTTAGTTTGTGTATGATTGTCAAAAATGAAGAAGAAGTATTACGTCAATGTTTAGATAGTGCGAAGGATGTTGTTGATGAAATTATTATAGTTGATACGGGTTCAACTGATCGAACAAAAGAAATTGCAAAGGAATTCACCAATAAGATTTATGACTTTGAATGGATTGATGATTTTTCAGCTGCGAGAAATTACGCCTTTTCTAAGGCAACGAAGGACTATATTTTTTGGTTAGATGCAGATGATTATATTGCAGAAGTGGATCGTAAAAAATTAAAAAAGTTGAAAGAAGAGCTTAACCTAGATGTAGATGCAGTATCCATGTTGTATCACATAGCTTTTGATGAGTACGATAATCCTACTTTTAGTTATCGGAGACATCGATTAGTTAAAAGGGAGAGGCATTTTCAGTGGAAAGGTGCTGTCCACGAATATTTGGAAGTTAGTGGACGTGTGATTGAATCGGATATTGCAGTAAGACATAGAAAAAAGGATAAGAATAAAAACACAACTACAAGTGATCGAAACTTGAAGATCTATGAAAAGCGATTAGAAAAGGGCGAAAAATTTACACCAAGGGACTTATTTTATTATAGCAACGAATTAAAAGACCACGGTCATTATGAAAAAGCAATCAAATATTATCAAAAATTTTTAGACTTAAAAGAGGGATGGGTCGAAGATAAGATACAGGCATGTATAAATTTAGCTACATGTTACCGGAATTTAGGGGATACTGAAAAAGAAATCGAAGCTTTAGTAAGATCGATTCATTATGATGTACCTCGACCAGAAGTCTCCTGTCGAATGGGGGATTTATATCAAGAAAGACAGTTGTATGATAAAGCCATTTTATGGTACCATCTTGCAGTTCAAGTGGATTTGAGTCATGTTTATGGATTTAGACGGGAAGCTTATTCTACTTGGTATCCTTATCTACAACTTTGTGTATGTTATTGGCATAAAGGTGAAAAAGAATTAGCGGTATTGTATAATAAAAAAGCGAAAAAATACAGACCGACTGATCCAGCAGTTCTATATAATGAGGAGTTCTTTAAAAAACATTTAGTTAGTAAGTAATGCCATAGAAGCAAACATTATATAATGTCAATTTTTTGTTATAAGTATTAAATTTAACTGCAAATTTATTATAAATTGAATTCGATAAACATAAGAAACGGGTTGACATTATTCAAGGTACAACCCGTTTTTAAATGGTTCTAATATTCGGTTCCGATAATTTTTTAAGGTTTCATTCATCTTCGTTTTTAATTCTGCTTGATTATTCAGGATTTGGGACTCCAAATTTAAAATATTTTCATCAATATTCTGGGCATCTGTTGATATGATATAATCTTCAAGACCTACAGACTTTACAAAATCAAATACTTTAAAACGATAACCTAATGCAATAAAAGGTACATTAGCTGCAAGAGAAAGATAGTTTGCATGTAACTTTAAATTAATTGTGAAATAAAAATTTTCCATAAGTGATAATAATTCATTATGATTGTAAAGGGTTCTATCCAAAGTTACTTTTGATTGATCACTTAATTTGGAATAGAGTTGGTTCATTGCGGGGATGTCGGCTTCCCATACGGTATACAAATAAATATGATATCCTTGTTTGATCAGTTGATTTAATGCTTTAGCAAGATTGTCTTCCACCTTTAATTCATCTTGTCCATAAATATGATTATAACTCGTTCCCCAATTTACACCTATTATTCTTTTTTCTTCTTCAGCCAGTTGAATATTCTTCGGTCTTGATAATTGTGAACGGTCAAGTAAGAATCCAGGGTCCCCACTAATATGGCACTTTTCTATTCCGTACAGTTTTAAGATTTTTTGAGTTAGTGGGCCGCGAACACCAGACCACACGCTTTCTTCAAAAACAGAGTCAATCATTCTTTTGAGTTCGGGAGAAGTATGCACTGGAATCTTTTCATTATTTTCTAACGGCTCAATTAAAGATTTTGGTACCCAATCAATTCCAGTTCCCCAAATCATTACTTTTTTATTTAATAAAATGCATTGATAAAGATAACTAATAATAAAAGGGTGAATAAAATTTTCTACACTGCCAAGAAGGGAACCTCCACCTAATACGATAAGATCGTAATCCTGGATGGAGACGTTTTTTAGATATTTATATTCAATATTGGCTGAATCAAGTTTATATGAATTATCGAGCTTTTTGAACTGCTCTTTAAATAAATCAAACATTAGTTCATCGCCTAAATTTTTATAGCCAATCCAGCCAATATATAAAACTCTTTTCATTGAACAAACTCCTTAAATTTATTTTTTCTAAGTTTTTAATTGTTCTAAACATAAATTTTTATATTTTTGAGCATAAAAACTACCAAAGCCTTTTGTAATCAGGTATTCTTTATGATCTTCCCCTAGTTCAAGACATTTTTCGAAGGCAATTAAAGCTTCTTCGTAATTTTTCATATGAAATAAGATTATTCCTTTAATATAATGTAGATCAACGTAATCTGGGTATAATTCAATTGCTTTATCAATACCTGGACATGCTCCTTCAAAACTATTTGTTTCAACTAATATCGCATATTTTAAGCGGTATATCATAGCAGGTGGTTTCAATCCTTGAAGTAGAAAATTTAAAATAGATTTGTTCAGGAGTTCGAAGGCCATTTGATATTCTTGATTGCGGTAATATTCACTTGCTAAGTGATATTCATTCCATGGATTATGGTGTGGTGTTTTTATTTCTTGTTTAAGTAGTTGAAGATTACGTTTCGATTTTTCTTTTCGATTTGAAACTTCTTTTATATAACCATAATGGTGTATAGGTGCCTCAATATATTCATTATTGTTATCAGATAAGTTATTTTTAGGTAATTGAGGAGTTTCGTGAATACGATTGTAAAACTTGATGCCTAAATGATTTTTAAAAATTCGCGGTTGGTAATAAATATAAGCATGCTCAGGTTTTACTGGAAGGTTATCCCCATAGTAATTGATAACTGGCAAATATATCATCAAGGCTTTAGTTTTGGATATCGTGTCTTTAATTAAATTATGCTTTTTATAGTCCAATGTTTCATCTGAGTCAATCCATAAAATCCAGTCACCTTTTGCTTTAGATAAACCAAAGTTTCGAGCATCTGCAAAATGGTTATTCCACTGGTATTCATAAACTTTCGCATTAAATCTTTTACAGATATTGACAGTTTGATCGGTTGAGCCGGTATCAACAACAATAAGTTCATCAACTAGTCCTTTTACACTTTTTAAACATTGTTCAATAAAGTTAGCTTCATTCTTTACAATCATACATAAAGAAATAAAAGGAGTCTGCATGTTATCACTCCCCGTTATTTTTATGATTGTGTTTTGGGTTATTAGGTTTCCAAGGTAATTTTGGATCGGACACGATAATCTTCACAGAATGCCGTGGGTAATAATTTAAAATTTGTGAGATCATCCTTACACATAATGATTTAATATGTTCTTCTGAAAAATGATAATTAGAAATTAATTCTTGTAATCTTCGAAATAAGTCATAGTTTGAATTAGAATCGTTTGTATTAAAGGGATGATTCTTTACTTGGAAGGGAAGTTGTGCTTGGTAATATGAGATATTATGGAAAAGGTACATGTGTAATTTTTCGATTAAAAATAAGGACTGTGCTAATTGTTTTTCAGCTTCCGATAGGTCTTCTGCTACATGATTTGAATAGTTCATATTTAACAAATACTCTATAATAAAATTTGTATAGTCATTTATAAACTTAGAATAATTTGTTTCAATTTTTTCAAGCATTCCTTCATCTAGTTTTTGCGAAGACTGCAATATTAATCCCCCTTTCTGTAAAATGACAAAATCACTTGTTCAATTAAGAAGAACATTTACATTTTCTTCGCTTTTTACATTTACCACATTTACTACATTTATGTGGACAATCTTTACCTGGGCACAAATTAGTACATCCTTTACACGGTACGTCAGGTTTAGGGGCTGGATTACAA
Source organism: Heyndrickxia coagulans (assembly GCA_902796085.1). Lineage (GTDB taxonomy): Bacteria > Bacillota > Bacilli > Bacillales > Caldibacillaceae > Pallidibacillus > Pallidibacillus thermolactis. Next base: position 1,320 of record CADBNU010000242.1, on the reverse strand, counting down.
TTAGATTTATCATTTAGTTCTATAACATCTTCAAGCTTGAATTGGAGCAGTATTTGTGATTTCACAACAGTTCGAAGCATTTTAATTATACTATCATTAACCTCCAAGTATTCATTCAAAGTATTCGGTTGTGTGTTTAAAAAGGATTGGAGTTTTTCACCTTCTGCATTTAATATATTAGAAAGACCAATTTCTTCCATTGCAATTGAAGATAATAATAAATTGATTGTGTCGCATCGATCTAAATTTATAATAGGTGTAATATTTGGAATTGTAGGTAAAGACATAAATATACCTCCACTTTTTCTTTTTAAGGGCGAATATACTTATAGTGTATTGAAGACGTACGAGTTTGGTGAGTGATTTGCCGTTCTATTATAAAAAAGGTTAACCCTTGTTATGCTTTCCCTTTATAGTTCTTGGGTGTATTTAGGCTTGTCTTACTGTTAGAGTACTTCAATTGATTTTATAACGGAGTATTTAATACTGTTCATTAAAACTTTAAAATTCAAATGGTGGCATTTGTAAAACATATAAATTCATATTCATGTCTTTATAAAAAATGATGACAGCAGACAAATCTATAATTAATCTTTGTCTGCTGTCGAGGAAAAAGATAAGAGATTATTGGTTAATCGGAAATTTGATGAATGGACCAGACAATAGGAGTATTTACTCCACCTAAATTGATGCCAATTGTTAAACCACTTGCTTCATAGAAGAGACCAATTGTATCACCTGCGTTTAGTTCTACATCTCCCGTTAATGTTACGGTACCGTTCCCAAGCACAGCTCTTAAAGTTAGAAGTGTAACATTAATATTTAATACTGGGAATAGTCCTTCGATAAGGTCTGTAGTAATTGGTGTGATTCTACGAATGACAAATGCAGGGTTAACTCCAGGTCCTAGACTAAGGCTAAGTGCTGCAGTTGTTTGATAATTAATTGTGGCAGATATTGAATATCTTCCTGTGTTTGGTACTGTAAAGGTTCCAGTTACTGGATCAAAAGAGGTAGTGTTAAAGTAAGGTGGCGTTACTATCCAGTTACCAATTTGAGTGCTATCCGTTACATTGGCAGCAGTAGTTATTGCTGAGAATCCTTCTTCAGCAAAGTTTGGCCCCGTCGGTCCGGTTGGTCCGGTTGGTCCGGTTGGTCCGGTTGGTCCGGTCGGCCCCGTCGGTCCGGTTGGTCCGGTTGGTCCGGTAGGCCCCGTCGGTCCGGTTGGTCCAGTTGGTCCGGTTGGTCCGGTCGGTCCGGTTGGTCCGGTTGGTCCGGTTGGTCCGGTTGGTCCGGTCGGTCCAGTCGGTCCGGTTGGTC
>CADBNU010000241.1 GCA_902796085.1 Heyndrickxia coagulans | reverse complement strand
TTTCTACCTAATTTTCTCTTCGTTTTATCCGCGAGTGCTCGGTTCGAAGACATATCCTCACACTTTGTCTACGACAGTTTATCTCTTGAATATTCTTCTACATGTTTTTTCCAGACAATAAGTTTCGCGTTTATTTCATACATATCCATGAGAAAAGGTATAATGATTGAGCATTCATTCACCATCTATAAACCTATTAATTTTGATAAGTAAATTTGCTATCCTTCGTCACTTTCGCTTTTGCCTTATCATATTGTTGTTTTAACTCTTCTACGATTTCAGCAACCGTTTGAATTTTCTTGATTGAACCTATCCCTTGACCTGCTCCCCATATATCTTTCCAAGCCTTCGCTTTTTTCTCCCGTAAATTTGAAAAGTCAATATCATCTTTACTTGGCAAGTTCTTAGGATCCAGCCCCGCTTTTTCAATACTCGGTATTAAGTAATTCGCATGTATGCCACTAAACGTATCCGTATAAATAATATCCTCTATACTAGAAGATAAGATCATTTCTTTATATTCATCAACCGCTTTACTTTCCACAGCTGGAATAAAGCGAGAGCCAAGATAGGCAAAGTCCGACCCTAAAATTTCTGCAACTAATATATCTTCACCCTTCGATAATCCACCAGCTAAAACGAGTGGACCATCGAAAAACTCACGTACTTCATGGATAAACGCAATTGGATTATAAGTACCACCATGTCCACCAGCACCGGCTGTTACGAGAACTAGTCCGTCTGATCCTTTTTCAAGTGCCTTTTTCGCAAATTTTATATCAATTACATCTGAGAGGACTAATCCACCATATTCGTGAACAATTTTAACAACTGGACTTGGATCACCGAGAGATGTAATAACAAGAGGCGGTTGGTATTTCTCAATCAATTGGAGATCTTCATAAAACCGCTTATTCGTACGATGACTAATAAAGTTTATTCCCCACGGGGCAATTTTTTTATCTGGATTTGATTGTTTTAACTCCTCCCATTCCGTTGTTATTTGTTTTAACCAATCATCCAGGATTTCTGTTGTACGAGCATTAAGAGCTGGAAATGTTCCTATAATACCACTTTCACAAGCCCGCAGTACCATATTCGGATCGTTAATTAAAAACATTGGCGCCATAATTACGGGTAGTTCAACTTGTTCTTTTAATTTCATAATTTTTTCTTTAGACATTTTACTCCTCCTTTTTTAAAAACACGTCGTTATGTTCACCAAGCTTTGGTGCTCTAGATTGAATGGCACCTGGTGTTCTAGATAGTTTAATTGGATTACTGATATACTTTAAATTTTGTTTTTCTTGGATCATTTTTCTACTCTGTACTTGTGGGTTCTTTTCTAATTCTGAAAAAGAGAGTACCGGTGATACACAAGCTTCTACTTTCTCAAAAAGTTCCATCCATTCATCCAACGTTTTTGTAAAAATAATGGATTGTATCTCATGCTTCATTCTGTATTGTTCATCAATTGGGACAAATTGTTTCCCAATATATTCTTGTTTACCAATCGTTTCGCAAAAAACTTTCCAAAACTTCGGCTCCAACGCACCGACCGATATCCAACGTCCATCTTTCGTTTGGTATACTTCATAGCACACCAAACCTCCAGACAGCATTTGTTCACCACGTTTAACTTCTTCACCCGTCATTAAATAGTTTGGCAAAGTCGCTTGTAACCAAGATAGAACACCATCCATCATTGAAATGTCCACAAACTGTCCTTGACCAGACTTTTCCCGTTCCATTAATGCTAAAAGAATCCCAACAACAGCTGGGTAAGCCCCACCACCAATATCAGCCACTTGTACCGAAGGAACGATGGGTTTTCCTTCCCGTTCGCCCATTAGATGAAGCAGACCAGCATAACTAATATAATTAATATCGTGACCAGGAAGGTGCGCATAAGGACCGGTTTGACCATAACCTGTAATGGCACAGTAAACCAGGCGTGGGTTTATTTCTTTTAAAACTTCATAATGAAGGCCTAATCGTTCCATTACACCAGGTCGAAACGATTCAACAAGTACATCGGCCTCTTTGACCAGTTCAAGAAATTTCTGTTGATCGTCCTCTTCTTTTAAATTGAGGGCGACGCTTTTCTTATTGCGATTAAGTGAATGGAACATGACACTCGTATGACCAAACTTGGGCTCATAACCACGAGCGTAATCTCCATATTTCGGTTCTTCTATTTTAATTACTTCCGCTCCAAAATCAGCTAAAATCATCGTACAAAATGGACCTGGTAGTAATCGTGACAAATCTAGTACACGTATAGACTGTAAAGGCATCGTTATCGTACACCCTCTTTTTCTCATTGAATTAATTGGATTAATAATGTGGCCCCATGAATCCCAAACTTCAAATTCGAACCTCTTGTTAGAGCCGTTCGATGATGGTGGCATTTGCCATACCATAACCTTCACACATCGTTTGTAAGCCGTACCGCCCTCCTGTTCTTTCCAATTCAGACATCATAGTTAACATTAAACGTGCTCCACTTGCACCGAGTGGATGACCTAAGGCAATGGCTCCTCCATTCGGGTTGAGTTTTTCAGGATTGGCTCCGGTTTCTTTTAACCAAGCAAGTGGGACCGAAGCAAAAGCTTCATTAACTTCAAACACATCGATATCATCAATCGTTAATCCTGCTTTTTTCAAAACCTTTTCTGTAGCCGGTATCGGCCCTGTTAACATAAATGTCGGATCAGATCCAACCACCGAACGGGCAACAATACGGAATCTAGGTTTTAATCCAAGTTCTTCTGCCTTTTCACGCGACATTAGTAAAATAGCTGCCGCGCCGTCACTTATTTGACTTGAATTTCCTGCAGTAATGACGCCATTTTCTTGGAAAACTGGCTTTAATCCCGCTAATTTTTCGAGGGACGTTTCCCTTCTTGGTCCTTCATCATGACGAACTACCGTTTTTGTTCCATCCGGTAGCGTCACTTCAACAGGCATAATTTCATTTGCAAAACGACCTTCATCTTGTGCCACAATCGCCCGACGATGACTTTCTAGGGAAAATTCATCTAGTTGTTCTCTACTAAAATTCCATTTTTTTGCAATGCGTTCCGCGGATAAACCTTGATGAATAATTTCATATTTCTCTTTCAAAGATTCTGCAGGCTGAACATCTAGCATATTTGAGCCAATCGGTACTCGGGACATACTCTCAACGCCACCAGCAATGACAACATCCATATCCCCACTAATGATTGCTTGTGCAGCAAAGTGGACAGCTTGTTGACCGGATCCACATTGCCGGTCAATCGTTGTACCCGGAACTTCAATAGGAAAGCCAGCGATAAGTGCCGCTTGTCTAGCAATAACTCCAGCTTGCTCACCAACTTGAGACACACAGCCATATATTACGTCCTCCACTAATTCAGGCGAGATACCAGCTCGTTTTATGACTTCCGCAAGAGGGAGGGCAGCTAAATCTTCCGCACGAATTCCGCTTAAAAAACCGTTTTTTCTCCCAACAGGAGTTCTAACCCCTTCTACAATGACCGCTTCCCGCATATGAACATCCCCTTTTTTATATTTTTAAAATCTCGCTTATAATTAGCAAATGGTCCATTCATTTTTCAAACTGTAATCTCATTGAAAGTTATAAGCCTAAATTTTTTGCTATAATTTGCTTCATAATTTCATTTGAACCTGCATAGATGGAAGTGACCGTAATATCACGATAGCGTCTTGCAATCTCGTATTCTTCCATATAGCCGTAACCACCATGAAGTTGTAAACATTCACTTGCTACTTTTTTTGCTAAATCCGTAATCCACCATTTGGCCATCGATACTTCTGTTACAATCGGTTTATTGTTCATATGGTCAACGATGAGTTGATCCAAAAAGGATCGACCTATCTTCATTTCTGTTGCTAATTCTGCGATTTTAAACTGGGTGTTTTGGAATTTACTAATAGACTTTCCAAATGCCCTTCGTTGTTTAACATAATCAATTGTGATCTCAAGCATTCGCTCAGCAGCGGCTTGTGCCTGAATCGCGACCATTAACCGTTCTTGCTGTAATTTTTCCATTAAATAATAAAACCCTCTCCCCTCTTCACCGAGAAGATTGGCTTTTGGTACTCTGGCATCTTCAAAAATTAACTCACTTGTATCATTGGCATGCTGACCAAGTTTTTGTAGTTTTTTCCCTTTTTTAAATCCAGGTGTTCCCGCTTCTACTACAATTAAACTCATTCCTTTGTATGCAGGTTGTGCCTTCGGATCGGTTTTACAAACAACAACGACGAGGTCTGCAGAGTAGCCGTTCGTAATAAAAGTTTTTTCACCATTAAGAATATAGTGATCCCCATCATCAATTGCTGTTGTTTGCACCCCTTGTAAATCAGAGCCAGCACCCGGTTCTGTCATTGCAATGGCAGAAATAAGGTCACCGCTTACCGCACCTGGTAACCAACGGGCTTTTTGTTCTTCAGTGCCATAAGTTTCAATGTACGGAATCGTAATATCGTTATGAAGTCCAATCCCGACCATACCCGAGCCAACCTTTTCAAGTTCTTCATTTAAAACAACAGCATAACCAAAATCAGCGTTAAACCCACCATATTTTTCATCAACCTGCGGACACAGAAAGCCTTGTTCTCCCATTTTTTTCCAAAAAGAACGAGGTACTTCCTTCTTTTTCTCCCACTCTTCATAGTAAGGATAAGCTTCTTTTTCTAAGAACTTTCGTAATGATTCACGGAAAATTTCATGTTCTTCGGTTAAATACGGTCTTCCCATGCAAACATTCCCCCCTTTTTTTATCCGGTTAAGCGCTTTCTTATTGTTGTTAAATGGAAATAAGATCATTTTCTTGTTTTAAAGAGCTGAGTTTGTGCGAAAAGAGTAATTTTTGTGCTAATTTGCTATGTGACTGTTCGAAAAGACAAAAAAGACGTGCGAAAATAAATTTTTTCGTGCGAATTCGTAAAAAATTGTGCGAAAAACAGTCTTTCTGTGCGATTTCTATAATTCTTGACTAGATTTATAGCTTAACGCGGTTGCATACGAATGGCCCCATCGAGACGAATTACTTCACCGTTTAACATTGGATTTTCAATAATACTATGGACAAGTTGAGCATATTCTCTTGGTTGGCCTAGTCTTGACGGAAACGGAGTCATCTTTCCTAATGCTTCACGAGCTTGTTCTGGTAAAGATGCAAATAATGGCGTTTCAAACAAACCCGGGGCAATTGTCATAACACGAATTCCTAAACTCGCAAGATCTCGAGCAATTGGTAGAGTCATACCAACAACGCCACCTTTTGAAGCACTGTAAGCTGCTTGCCCAATTTGCCCTTCAAAGGCTGCAATTGAAGCCGTGTTAATAATCACACCACGTTCCCCATGAGCATTTGGTTCATTTATTGCCATTTTTTCACTTGCTAGTCGAATCGTGTTAAACGTACCGATTAAATTAACTTGAATAACTTTTGAAAAAGATTCTAAGTCATGCGGACCTTTTTTACCAATAGTTTTCTTTGCAATTGCGATACCTGCACAATTGACTAGCACATTAACTTTACCGAAATGATCGATGGTCTTTTCGAGGGCTGACTGAACGCTCGCTCCGTCTGTTACATCAACTTTTTCATATATAACCGCTTCTCCCAGTTCTTCTGCTAATCTTTGCCCCTTTTCTTCAGCTAAGTCAAAAATAACAGCCTTGCCACCTTGTTCAACTAATCGTTTTACTGTTGCTTCTCCTAAACCTGAAGCTCCACCAGTAACGACGGCAACCACATTTTGGATGTCCATCCCAATCCTCCCTTTTTATGTTTATGAATACTTATTTTAATTATTAAGTATTTTCAAAAAATAAGCAACAAAAAAGTGAACGGTCATTCACTTTTTTATGGCGAAGATTGAGAAAGGTTGTAAAACAGAGTTAATGTGAGGCATACATTTATGAATAAATGGGCGTCAGATGCCCTAATGGAAGCAGATTTTTTTAAAACTAAAAAAAGAGGTGGTTATGTAGACGATATAGAGCTGTTTTTCTTCGAAATAAAAAAAGTAGGTTTAACCGAACGATGAAAACAGATTTTTCTGCTAAACCTGAAAAAAGTTGTCAATGAAAACAGTTTTCTCTTCTCAATCTCAAAAAGATTGTCTTCAGTTGGCCGATGAATACAGTTTTTACCGCTACTTCTCAAAAAAAGTGTCTTCAGCTGGCCGATGAATACAGTTTTTGCCT
>CADBNU010000240.1 GCA_902796085.1 Heyndrickxia coagulans | reverse complement strand
TTTTTTTTTACTCGATTAAAAATATACAATTAAACAAAACCTAAAAAAACAGTTAAAAGTAAACGAACTACGGAAGACATAAAAAACATACTATTATGTACACCAAGAAGAAATTTATTTATTTTTTTCAAAATAATAGCCACAATTTATAATGCATTCTTCCTTTTTATACTGTTGAAAAATAAGTTGGAGGTTTTCAACTATGTGTAGTTTAATAAAGATTACACTTAGATTCGTTGTATTAATTTTATTATTTTTATTGACGGCTTGTAATACAAGTAACAGTGACAATGAAGACAGTTCAAATGCTCGTTATACGTTATCAATTTCTGGATCTACTTCGGTCGGCCCTTTAGCCGAGAAATTGGCAGAAAAATATGAACAACAATCAAAAATCAATATAGAAATTAATCAAGTTGGTTCATCTGCAGGAATAACGAATTCCATTAAAGGTGTTTCCGAAATTGGGATGTCTTCTCGAGATTTAACGGAAGAAGAAATTGCAAGTGGATTAAAGGAAACAATCATTGCTTATGATGGTATTGTCGTAGTTACACATCCAAGTAATAAAGTTGGTGATTTAACGATTGAAGAAGTAAAAGACATTTTTACTGGGAAAGTTAAGAATTGGAAACAACTTGGTGGCGATGATATGGAAATTGTCGTTGTTTCACGAGAAGATGGTTCTGGTTCGCGAGATGCATTTCAAGAAATTGTTGGCTATAGTTCAAGTGAATTAATAAAAAGTGCCCTTATTGCCAGTGGGAATGGCAATATTAAGAATACTGTTGCTACGAATAAACATGCCGTAGGTTTTATTTCTTTTGAATACATAGATGACACCGTTCAACCTGTAAAAATTAATGGAGTGGAAGCTACAACAAAAAATGTGTTAAATCAATCGTATCGTTTGTCCCGACCATTTCTATTTGTATATAAAATGGAGAATTTAAGTAAAGAAGGGCAAAGTTTTATTGATTTTATTTTAAGTCCAGAAGGTCAAAAAATCGTTTCTGATGCAGGGATCATTCCTTTAAAATAAAGTTCGTTTTAAAAGCATCGTAACTCTTGGGGGAATATGCATGTCTGGTTTTATGGAAAAATCCAATAGAAGGAAATATTTTTTAGAAAAGCTGTCAGGGAAACTTTTTCTAATTTGTGCATTTATTTCTGTTATTAGTTTAGCATTAATTATTAGCTTTGTCTTTTTTAAAGGTTTTCGTCCATTTGTAGCTGAAGGTTATAATTTCATTCAATTTCTATTAGGATATGATTGGGTTCCAGGAGAAGGTCATTTCGGTGTATTTCCTATGATAGTTACTTCATTATACGCAACGATTGGTGCTTTAATTATAGGTGTTCCAATAGGACTATTTACTGCCGTTTTTTTAGCAGAAATTGCTCCAAAACCAATTGTAAAAATTTTATCTCCTGCTGTTCAACTACTTGCAGGAATTCCATCCGTATTATTCGGTGTATTTGGACTAGCTGTTATTGTTCCATTTTTACAAAATTATTTAGGGTTAGCAAAGGGACAAAGTTTAATTGCTGTTATTATTGTTTTGGCCATAATGATGTTACCTACAATTGTAACGGTTTCTGAAACGGCAATTCGTTCAGTCCCTCAATCCTATCGTGAAGGATCACTAGCATTAGGGGTTTCGGAAATGAGGACCATTTTTAAGGTTGTAATTCCAGCTGCAAAGTCAGGAATTATGGCTGCAATTGTGCTGGGGATGGGGAGAGCAATTGGTGAAACAATGGCTGTTATTTTAGTTGCGGGAAACAGTTTAATGATTCCTACTTCATTAACCGACAGTGTACGACCATTAACGACAAATATTGCATTAGAAATGGGTTATGCAGCCGGCATACATCAAGAAATGCTTTTTGCAACCGGTATAGTTTTGTTTTCTTTTATTCTAATTTTGAATTTCATATTAGCGAAAATAAGTGCGAAAGGAGGTCAGTAAAATGAATAAGGTAAAAGATCATCTTTTACAAGGAATTTTATGGATTTCTGCTATCTTAACAATTGTAATTTTAGTCACAATTATCGGTTTTATATTTTTAAAAGGATATAAATTGATGAATATTAGTTTTATTTTCGGTGATTACTCCCCAACTGGTGGCGGAGGAATTTGGCCAATGATTATTACAACAATCTATACAATTATGATTTCATTGGTAATTGCTACACCGATAGGGGTATTTGCAGCAGTATATCTACAGGAATATGCCAAACAAGGACGTTTAGTTAGAATGATTCGGTTTGCTACGGAAAGCTTAACAGGAATCCCGTCAATCATATACGGTTTATTTGGAGCGGTTTTTTTTGTTGCAACATTAAATTTTGGGATGTCCATTATTTCGGCCTCTTTAACATTAACAATCATAATTTTGCCAGTCGTCATTCGAACGACAGAAGAAGCTCTTAAAACGGTTCCACAAAGTTATCGTGAAGGGTCATTGGCACTTGGTACGACCAAATTACAAACATTATTAAAAGTCATATTGCCAAGTGCTGTTCCTGGAATTTTGTCTGGTATCATTTTATCTATGGGAAGAATAATCGGAGAATCTGCGGCAATTTTTTTAACAGCTGGTACGGTAGCAGCTTTACCTGAAGGAATTTTCTCTTCTGCAAGAACTTTAACGGTTCATTCATACTTAGTTACACAAGAGGCCGGGGATATAGAGCTTGCATCAGCCATCGGTATCGTATTAATTGTTATTATTTTCGTTCTTAATTTAACAGCGACATATATATCAAATAAACTGAATAAAGCGGATTAAAGAGGTGTAATTAATGAAAACAGCTGTTCAACTTCCTAAAAACAACTCCTTCCAGCCTCAAAATAATAAAAATGCGAAAATTAGTGTTCATAATTTTAATTTGTTTTATGGTGAAAAACAAGCATTATTTGATATTTCATTGGATATAAACGAAAAAGAAATTACAGCATTAATTGGTCCATCTGGATGTGGGAAATCAACGTTTTTACGGTCAATTAATCGAATGAATGACTTAATTGATAATGTAAAAGTTAGTGGCGAGATCTTTATAGATAATGAAAATATTTATCGGTCCAATGATGTAATTAAATTAAGGACAAAAGTAGGTATGGTATTTCAAAAACCAAACTTATTCCCAATGAGTATTTATGATAATGTTGCCTATGGTCCACGCATGCATGGTATTAAAAATAAAAAAGTATTAAATCATATTGTCGAAGAGAGTTTACGAGGCGCCGCAATTTGGGATGAGGTAAAAGACCGTTTGAAGTCATCTGCTTTAGGTCTTTCTGGAGGTCAACAACAACGGGTATGTATTGCAAGGGCAATCGCAATGAAACCTGAAGTTATTTTAATGGACGAACCAACTTCAGCGCTTGATCCTATTTCAACTTTAAAAGTAGAAGAATTATTATCACAAATGAAAGAGAACTATACAATTGTAATTGTTACACATAATATGCAACAGGCAGCACGTGTGTCCGATCGAACAGCATTTTTCTTAAATGGTGAAGTTATTGAATATGATACAACAGATACAATCTTCTCTGTACCTAAAGATAAGCGAACAGAAGAATACATTACTGGACGTTTTGGTTAAGTAGAAATGGAAAAGAGAATGACCAAAAGTTTGATTTTAGGCTCATTGATAGGTATGTTGAAGACACGGCCTGAGTCATCTCAAGTATTATTGTAGGAACTTCGGCCGTGCCGTTGGGGAGCTGTCAACACAGTCTTCAGAAATCCATTTTTTTATGCTTGTTAACAAGCTCATTATTATTGTATCTCATTTTAAATGAGAACGAACGGTTACTTTTCTCGCTATTAAAATAATGGATGCGGCAATGATGAATAACACGGTTGCAACACTTGCGAATGCTTCATCCGGTGTGAGTGTAAAAGCACCTGTTATTGACGATCCTAAAAATGAACCAACTGAAATACAGCCGTAAAATATACCAAAGGCTGTACCCCGAATATTTCGAGCAGAGTGTTTCGATACTAAATTAGCCATGGACGGAAAAATTAAGGCAAAACCGATACCGTAGCAAACCATTCCGATAAATAACATCTTTAAACTTTGTGCTGTATATAATAATAGATCTGAAGCAGCTACAACGATTAAACCGATTGGTAAAACGTATTCGTTATGGAATCTATCATATACACGATTTGTAGGTAATAAGAAAAATAAAATAGCTACAATACCAAATGTACTAATTAATATGCCAGTCAAGTGATTTTCAATGTGTAATGCTGAGGCTTTTAAAGGTAACATATAAGCTAAAATACCTTGTGATGCAGCAAAAGCAACAGAACCAAAAAAGGCAATAAGTAACCCTTTATTTTTTAATAAAGCAAAAACATTTCTTGCATCTGAAGCTGTCGAGTCTCCATAATCTGCTTTTTCTTTTTGTAATGGTTTAATGAAAAGCGAAATCACTAAACCGATAAGCATAAAAATAGAAATAATCATATATACTTCAGGTTGACCAAGCCTTGCCGAAACAATACCACTATATGTTGGTCCACCAATGGCAGCTAAACCAACTGCTGCACCAGCATAAGCCATTGTTCGTCCGTGATGTTGATGAGTGCTTTTATTATAAAGAGTGATATATGTGAAAGCGGCAGGTGTGATAATACCAGCACTTAATCCATTTAAGAATCGGACCCATAACAATTGTTCAGGTGTTTGGATAATAGTATATAAAAATAGAATGATCCCATTAATTAAAAAACCAGCAATTAATATCTTTTTCGGACCATTCTTATCAACTAAAAGACCAGAAAAGAAATTACTCAATAAATTCGAAAAGGAATAAATGCCCACGATAAATCCGATAATTCCAGTGTTAGGGTCTGCCCCTAAGTTTTCAGCATATATACTTACAATTGGTAACTGTGCAAATAAGTCGTTAAATGATATAAATATTAGTAAATATAGTAAAAATAGCACGAAAAAACCCTCTTTCTCTTATACATAAATGTTTGTTACATACTTATCATATTCGTTTAAAAGTATAGCACTAATTCAAAAAGAATTCTAAAGAAGGAAATTAAAAAAAGCAACCATAATAGGTTGCCAAAAAATGGATTGCTCATACAGACTCCCAATGCTTAGAAATAAATTCATCCCGTCCAGATTTTTTCCGATCTTCTAAATATTTTTCAGGGGCTTTTTTATAAAAATCTTGATGATATTCTTCGGCTGGGTAAAACGGCTGAGCTGGTAAAATTTTAGTCACAATCGGTCTATTGAATTTACCACTTTTTTCTAATTCACTTTTCGATTTCTCTGCCAATATGCGTTGTTCCTCTGTATGGTAAAAAATCGCTGTTCGGTATTGACTTCCTCGGTCATGGAATTGCCCATCAGGATCAGTTGGATCAATTTGTTGCCAATAAATATTTAAAATGGTTTCATAAGAAAGTTTAGTTGGATCATAAGTAATTTGAACAACTTCGTAATGTCCTGTAGTACCTGATTTAACCTGTTCATAGGTTGGGTTTTCAATATTTCCTCCTGAATAACCACTAATGACACTTTCTACACCTTCCCATTGGTCAAATGGTTTTACCATACACCAAAAACATCCACCGGCAAAAGTGGCTTTTTCTAAATCTGACATAGATATCAACTCCGATTATAGCGTGTTAAAAGTTTATTTGTAAATTTTAACATGAAACTAAAATTATGCAAGAAAAAACATGCAAGGAGCAGAAATGAATATAGGCATAAGAATAAAAAAATAGGAAAAAATCCATTCTAATAAATGCATTTAGTAAATGCGTAAAGGAGGATAAATATGAAACATACTCGTGCGTTATTGATAAAGTTTGTCATGATCACAGTAGTATTACTTGTAACTCTTGGATTTTTATATGGGGTTGATTTCGGAGATATATTAACCATTAGTCTTATTTTAACAATAGCTGCATATTTAATTGGTGATATGGTTATTTTACCTCAATTCGGAAACACTGCTGCGACTATTGCAGATTTTGGGCTAGCTTATTTAGGAACTTGGCTAGTTGGAGCGATGATAATAGAACAACCAATTAGATTAGGCGTAGCGAGTTTTATTACAGCATTAATTATTGCAATAGGTGAAGCGTTTTACCATCGTTATTTAACTAAGACAGTGATTCATGATCAAAATAAAAAAGATGATTTGGATCTTTTACGGCCAAGTTATCAAACGGAATTTGCAGAAGAAACGAATCCTAAAATCAATACAGAAAATAATAAAAATCGTGAAGAGAATACAAGATATACTACTGAATTTGCCGAGGAGACAAAGCCCAAGCTTAATGAAAAAAGCATGAGCAAAAGTAAAGAGAACAATGATTTCTCTACAGAATTTGGTGAAGAATTTTCTTCAAATTATAATGCACAAACAAGTAGTCGAGCCAATATACACTGGTACCAAACTGAAGCTGATACTGAATTTGGTGAAGACAATTATATTTCAAAAAAGACAAAGAGTAATACTAAGAAAAAAAGTCAATCGCAATCGAAAAACGATCAGTATCAAACAGAGCTAGGAATGGAATTTTCCGAGCCAACTAATTCAAAATCAGTGACAAACGAAAAAGTGGGCCAATCTCCAAATGTTACAAATGATCCTTCCTATTATTTAAGAGGGCATGATTTCCAATCAGGATATAATTATGTATCGGTTGAAGATAATCAAACAAATATGGTGGGAGAAACAAACGAAACTGGAAAAAATGAAACTAATGCAAGATTGGATAAAAATAATCATCCAGAAAACGGTACATGAATGTGAATTAAATAATATATATAAGGCATGTAGATGAAAACTCTACATGCCTTCGTTATTTCTTAGTAGGACCATTTATTTACTAAGTGTCGGTTTCAATATGTTATTTATATCAATATTATCAGCTTTACTGGTCAGGTTACGAAATAAATGTTTAACTTTTTCATTTCCTTTTCCTTTCCTCATCGTATAAGCTGCCGTTGCCCCACCTGCTATACCAAGACCAAGTAATGATAACAACATTGTATTTCGTCTTCTTCTTCTGCGAGGCATCATATTCATCATTTTATTGATATTCATTTGTTTCATTAATTGTCTTCGCATGGCCATATAAACATACACCTCTTTCTCTATAGTCGAAGAAAATAATTTCTTCTCTAGTATTGTTTGTGTAATAAGTAAAGGTATACAAGGGAGTAAAATCAGTAAATGGTTATTTTTGTTTTTCTTCTATTATTTGGTTGTGAACGATGTCTCATTTTGACAATTATGTTTTCACTATTTTTGCCGAATACTATTGTTATAAAGCTATAAAAGGAGCGTTAAGTATATGTTAACGAAACAACAAATTCATCACTTAAAACAAATCCTAACACAAGAAAAAAATGATATTGAAAAAAGGCTGAAAGAGAATAATCAATTCGATTTAAATAAAGGACATGCACATGAGTCGGTTGGAGAATTATCAAGTTATGATAACCATCCTGCAGACGAAGCTTCGGAATTATTTGAAAGACAAAAGGATGTTGCCTTGAATGAACATGAAGGGGAATATTTGAAAAGTATTCACAATGCATTACTGGCCATTGAAAAAGGAACATATGGCAAATGTGTAATATGTGGGAAAGACATCCCATATGAACGTTTAGAGGCAATTCCTACTACGATATACTGTAAAGAACATTCTCCGGACAAAGTCACGTCAAAAGACCGTCCTGTTGAAGAAGATGTATTAATGACGCCTTATGGTAAATTTAATTTTGATGTGTCAAGGGATGAAGGAATTACTTTCGATGCTGAAGATTCATGGCAGGAAGTGGCGTCTTGGGGAACAAGTGATTCACCCCAAGATTATTTGGAACAAATCGAACATTACAATGATGTAAATATTGAACCTAACGAAAATCTTGGGTATGTAGAAGATTATGAAAATTTTAGTGCAGTCGATCTTTATGGAAAACCAATAAACATATATCCAACAAAGCAACATGAAAAATATGAAGAATTATTAGATGAAGAAGGTACAATGACGATTTTCGGTGACTTGCCAGGTAATGAAAAGGATCCATATGTAGATGAATAGTCCATTATTTAAAAATAGTTAAAAATACATTTAAATAAAAAATTAAAAAAGTGTTGACGTATAGAAAAATTTTCCTTATACTCTAAATAACAAAAATTTAATAAGTGAGTATTTACTCTTATCAAGAGTGGTGGAGGGATTAGGCCCTATGAAACCCGGCAACCTTCAAACAATGTTTGAAAAGGTGCCAAATCCTACAGATCTGAGTTGATCTGAGAGATAAGAGGAGGAAGCGAATATTCGACCTCTTCTTATTGAAGAGGTTTTTTATTTTATACATTCCTCTTCAACTCTCTAATATATTAAATACTCACTGTACTAAAATTAACGAGGGGGAATTGGAAATGACAAATAATTACAAAGACGAAACCATATTATTACATGCAGGACAAGAGGTAGACCCAACGACAGGTTCACGTACTGTACCGATTTATCAAACCACTTCTTATGTTTTTAAAGATGCCGATCATGCTGCGGATTTATTTTCACTAAAAGAAACGGGAAATATTTATTCACGTATAATGAATCCAACCGTTGATGCTTTTGAAAAGCGTGTTTCCGAACTTGAAGGCGGTATAGCTGCTGTAGCTACTGCATCTGGTTCAGCAGCCATTACTTATGCAATTTTAAATGTTGCTGAAGTGGGCGATGAAGTAATTGCAGCGTCTAACCTTTACGGTGGAACATATAACTTATTTGCGAATACAATTAAAAAATTTGGTGTTACAGTAAAATTCGTAGATGCAGAAGATCCAGAAAATTTCCGGAGAGCTGTTACAAATAAAACAAAAGCTTTCTTTGGAGAAATTATTGGCAACCCAAGTTTACAGGTGTTTGATGTAGAAGCCGTTGCTAAAATAGCAAACGAAGTCGGTGTACCATTAATTATCGATAATACTTTTGCTCCATATAGTGCTAAGCCAATCAAGTGGGGAGCAAACGTTGTTGTTCATTCCGCTACAAAATTAATCGGTGGTCACGGTAATTCTATCGGTGGTGTTGTTGTTGATGCTGGAAACTTCGATTGGAGTAATCCTAAATTTACCGGATTTAATGAACCAGATCCAGGTTACCATGGCCTGAAATATGCAGAATTAGGTGAAGCTGCCTTCGCGTTAAAATTACGCGTTCAATTATTACGTGATACAGGTGCATGTTTATCCCCACAAAATGCATTCTACTTTTTACAAGGTCTTGAAACACTACATTTACGTTATGAGAGACATAGTGAAAATGCTTTAAAAGTAGCAACTTATTTAAAAGAAAATCCGAATGTTGCATGGGTAAACTATCCAGGTCATGAAGATCATCCTTATTACGATTTAGCGAAAAAATATTTACCAAAGGGAGCTGGTTCCATTGTTGTATTCGGTGTTAAAGGTGGGAGAGAAGTAGGCAGACAAGTTGTCAATAACGTTAAATTATTCTCACATGTTGCAAATGTAGGAGATGCAAAATCATTAATTATACATCCTGCTTCAACGACCCATTCTCAATTAAGTGATGAAGAACTGAAACTCACTGGTACTCCGGAAGAATTGATTCGGTTATCCGTTGGTATTGAAAACGTCGATGATATAATAGAAGATCTTGACCAAGCAATTAAAAACGCTGTAAAAGCGACTACTATCGTTAATGGTTAGATTGAATCATCTTACATTTGGTCATGATAGGATTTTTTTCATTAAATTCTGTCATGACCATTATTGTATGACTGGAATTTGTGCTTTTTTACTAAAGGAGTGTTAGAATATTGGGGAAAAAAGCAGCAATACTAGGTTTTGGAACTGTTGGCCAAGGGATTTATGAGGGAATTCGTTCCCATCGAGAGTATATTAAAAATGTTCTAGGAACATCGATCGAAATAGTAGCTATTTTAATTAAAGACCCATTGAAAGATAGACAAATTGATGCGGGAGTACTTGTTACGAATAAAATTGAGGATATTTTAGCAATACCTGATTTAGAAATTGTCTTTGAAGCGATTGTAGGAAAAGATCCATGTTTTTCATATTTGAAACAGATAATTGAAAAAGGCTGTCATGTCATTACGGCAAATAAAGCAATGTTTGCTGCCTATGGACATGAATTATTAAAGTTGGCAGAAAAACATCATGTAAAGGTGAAATATGAAGCAACTGTTGCTGGTGGTGTACCAATTATTGGAGCCCTTACAAATCTTTTGCAAGCCAATAAAATTTTTGAGATTCAAGGTATATTAAATGGTACATCAAATTATATTTTGACGGAAATGCGAAAGGGAAATAATTCTTTTGATCAAGCCTTAAAAAAAGCGCAAGAATTAGGTTATGCTGAGGCTGATCCGTCTAGTGATATTGAAGGATTTGACGCCTTTTATAAATTAAACATCTTAATACACACGGTAACTGGAACGAATATTGAATGGAATCGAATCGAGCGAAAAGGGATTTCGTCAATTACAAAAGAGCAAATCGTTATTGCTGATAAATTAGGATTACGTTTTCGACATATGGCCTATTTTTCCAATTATCCGAACGAACAGCCACAATTTTGGGTAAAACCTGTTTTAATAGACGTTAACCATCCGTTTTATTCAATTGATGGTGTTGATAATACAATCTTTGTAAAAGGTTCATTAATTAGTGGTCTAACCTTTACAGGTCCCGGCGCAGGGAAATTTGCGACGGCAAGTGCAATGATTGAAGATTTGTTACAGATTTATCATACAAAGGATAAGATAAAAAAACGAAAGGACGTTTCGTTGATTCAAACACTAAACAGTGAAAAAAATGTTAACTCTAATAATGAAAAAAATTGGATTATTTTTAGTAAACTTAATGCAAATCAGTGGAATATTCACATCCAATATAAAAAGAAATTCAATATTGATAATTATGCAATTTTTCTCATCTCAGCTCGCGAACAAGTGATTAAACAATATTTTAATAACGCTAATATCTTTGTGTATGAGTTGATTGGTGATGAACGAATAGACCAAATAAAAATTAATGAGCAACAATTGCAAATTGTATAATCGATTAAAAAGACTATTTATATAAGGAGGGAGGGGCTTTTTGCTCCTCTTTTTTCCTTATATTTCAGTGCAACAATCTTTAAAATTTACCTTCATTTTTGTTATGATATGATATATTTCGAAGTTCTAAATATCAATCAAGATGTTGGAGGATATTCCATGCCAAAAAAAGTCATTTCGTTCATCCGCCCTTATATAAAATTAATGATTATTGCATGGATGTTAATGCTTATTGAATTAGCAGTAGAACTAACAGCCCCCATTTTGATGGCGAAGATCATTGATGAAGGTGTATTGGTTCATGAAATAGATGTTGTTATTGAGTGGGGAATTTGGTTATTAATCATCACTTTAATTGCTTTTGTTGCAGGAATTACCAATTCTTTTTTTGCTGCATTTGTTAGTCAAAATTTCGGTTTTGATATTCGGAATAATATGTATTCAAAGATCCAAAATCTCTCTTTTCATCGTTTAGTTTTGTATCCAACCGCTAACTTAATTACTCGTTTAACCAATGATGTAACACAAATTCAACATACAACATTTATCATTATGCGAATTGCACTTCGAGCACCATTATTAGTTTTATTAGGAACGATAATGGCATTTTTAGTGAATTGGAAAATTGCATTAGTATTTATCTTCACCATTCCAGTTATTATATTTTTCTTATTCTATATGATGAAACTCGGAATTAAGAATTTCCGATCAGTGCAAAAACGACTGGACCAAGTGAATCGGATCATTCGTGAAAATTTAAAAGCAATGCGAATTATTAAAGCCTTTTATCGAAAAGAATCAGAAGTAACTCGATTTATTGCTGCCAATCACCAGTTAAAAATACAGACGATGAAAACAATGCGAATGATAGAGTTAAACACCCCAATACTATTGTTTATTATGAACGTAAGTATTGTAGTTATTTTATGGTATGGAAATGTGCAGTTACAAATCGGTGGAGCTGGTGCGGGAGAAGTTGTTGCCATTGTTAACTATGCGACGAGAATTACTGGATCGTTGTCCAACCTTTCATGGATTATCATGGCATTTGCGAGAGCGAAAGCATCAAATGACCGAATGAATGAAATTTTAATGATGGAAGAAGAGAAAAGTGGACCACAAAGTGTAAAACAACCGATAAAAGGAAAAATCCAATTTAAGGATGTCTATTTCAGCTATGATGAGAATCATAATAAAGATTGGATTTTAAAAAGTATAAACTTTACCGTTGAACCAGGCCAAAAAGTCGCGATTATGGGTTCTACAGGTTCAGGAAAAACCTCCTTATTCCAACTAATACCAAAACTCTTTGAACCCAATAGTGGACAGTTATTAATTGATGGTAAAAATATAAAAGTTTATAATTCCATTCATCTTCGTAACCAAATTGGTTATGTTCCTCAAGAACCCCACTTATTTTCTGGTACCATTAAAGAAAATATTGCTTGGGGTAAACAGGATGCAACGATGGATGAAATAGTTGAAGCAGCAAAAGATGCTCAAATTCATAGCTCAATCCTACAATTTCCAAAACAATACGATACAGTAATCGGACAGAAGGGCGTCAACTTATCAGGTGGTCAAAAGCAACGCTTAACGATCGCTCGGGCATTAGTCCGAAAACCGAAAATATTACTTTTAGATGATAGTACAAGTGCTCTAGATATGCAAACTGAACGTGAACTTATTTTAGCTTTAAATAAATGTAAATGTACAATACTGATAATTACTCAAAAAATTTCTACCGCGAAACAGTTGGACTTTATTTTACTACTTGATGATGGTGAAGTTATCGCACAAGGTACCCATGAACAATTATTAAAGAACAGTAAACTTTATCAAAAAATATATACATCCCAATTAGGAAAGGAGGTCTTTAAGTAATGGCTAGAAGACATCCACGTAACATCAATCCAGAAGATTTAAAATTAACGAAGAGCAAATTTAAAACTGTTGGTAGACTTTGGAAAGAATTATTAAGTCATCGTGGCCTCCTTTTTTTCGTTTTATTTCTTGTATTGTTAAGTACAATGCTTGGAATTTTAGGTCCATATTTAATCGGATATGCGATTGACCAGTTTATTTATCATCAAACCTTATCTGGTTTTGTTCCATTGTTAACTGGTTTAATTACTGTGTATTTTTTCTATTCGTTCACGAGCTTTTTACAAAATTATTCGATGATCGGAATTGCGCAAGAAACCGTTTATTCTATGAGAACGCGACTATTTTCACATCTACAACAATTACCGGTTTCCTTTTTTGATAATAGACAACATGGAGAAATTATGAGCCGGCTCACAAATGATATGGATAATGTAAGTTCTACATTAAATAGTTCTGTTATTCAAATTTTTTCTAGTGTGTTAACTTTATCGGGTACCATTATTTTTATGGTTTGGTTAAGTCCGCTATTAACCATGATTACATTGACAATTGTTCCGTTATTATATATAGGTATGAAGTGGATTACGAAACGAACGAGTAAATATTTTAAAGAGCAACAAAAACATTTAGGTCAGTTAAACGGTTTTATTGAAGAAACCATTTCAAGTCAGAAAATAATTAAAAGTTATTCCCAAGAACAATTTGTTTTAGATGAATTTTTTAAAAAAAGTAATGAGTTAAAAAAAGCGGGTTTTTGGGCTCAGTCGATTTCTGGTTTTATTCCGAAATTAATGAATATGTTAAATAACTTAAGTTTTTCGCTAATTGTGTTTTTAGGTGGATTACTTGCTTTAAACGATTCCGTAACCGTAGGTTTAATTGTGACGTTTACGGAATATGCTAGACAATTCACAAGACCGCTTCATGATTTAGCAAACCAATACAATCAATTATTATCTGCTGTAGCCGGTGCAGAACGAGTGT
The DNA here is from genome assembly GCA_902796085.1 of Heyndrickxia coagulans. Taxonomy (GTDB): domain Bacteria; phylum Bacillota; class Bacilli; order Bacillales; family Caldibacillaceae; genus Pallidibacillus; species Pallidibacillus thermolactis. The sequence continues at coordinate 1,527 of CADBNU010000240.1, read as the reverse complement.
ACCAGATTTTAGACGAAGACAAAGAAGAAATTGATGAGCTTAAAGCAGAACGAATTGAACATCTCAATGGAAACGTAGAATTTCAAAATGTATCGTTTTCTTATGGACGGGAAGAAAATACCATTAAAAATATAAGTTTTTCTGTTAAAACTGGACAAACGGTTGCTTTGGTTGGTCCTACAGGAGCAGGAAAATCTACAATTATCAATTTGTTAATGCGGCTTTATGAACCACATGAAGGTGCGATATACATCGATGGGATAAATATTCAAAAAATAACAAGAGAAAGTCTCCGTTCCTTTTACGGATTTGTACTACAAGAAGTCTTCCTTTTTGAAGATACCATTCGGGAAAATATCCGATTTGGCCAATTAGATGCTTCGGATGAGGAAGTGGAAGCCGCTGCGAAAAAAGCAAATGCCCACTCATTTATTATGAAATTGCCAAATGGCTATGATACAAAACTGACGGAAGACGGTGCTGGAATTAGTCAAGGCCAGAAACAATTAATATCTATAGCTCGTGCTATTTTACGAAATCCGACCATCTTAATCTTAGATGAAGCAACAAGTAATATTGATACCGTTACTGAAATTCAAATTCAAGAAGCATTACAATGTTTAATGAAAAACCGAACCACATTTGTTATTGCCCACCGGTTAAACACAATCCAAAATGCTGATCAAATTTTAGTTATTCATGACGGTGAAATAATTGAACGAGGAAATCATGAATCGTTATTAAAGAAAAATGGTATTTATAGCAATATGTATAAACAAAAAGAGGGAACGAATGTTGTATAAGGTTATAGACAATTTGATTATTAATCATATATTATATGTTTGAACGTTTAATAATCATATAGAAAGGAAGACATCGAGTGTATTCTTTTTTAGGAAATATAGCAAAATTTATATTAAAGATCTTTAATCGTGTTGAAGTACATAACTTGGACAAACTTCCAAAAGATTCCGGCTTTATTATTGCTTGTAATCATATTAGTTGGGTTGATATTGTTGGGTTAGGTGTAGCACTTTTGCCGAAACAAATCCATTTTATGGCGAAAAAAGAATTATTTGCAAAAAAATGGTCAAAAAAATTTATTACTAGTTTAAATGGCTTCCCTGTTGATCGTGAAAATCCTGGTCCAAGTAGTATAAAAATCCCTGTAAAATTATTGAAAGAAGGAAAAATCGTTGGGATTTTTCCGAGCGGTACTCGTGATGGAGACGCCCCATTAAAACGAGGTGCTGTTACGATTGCTAATTTAGCAAAAGTTCAAATTGTCCCAGCTGCTTACGTTGGTCCAACTTCGTTGAAAGAGATATTTACAGGAAAAAAAATGAGGGTTATTATTGGAGAACCAATGCAAATTTCTGAAAAAGGAAAGGAAGCTTTGTTTGAAGCAACAGACGAACTATCGAAACGAATCAATGAATTAGAGGTTCAAATTAAATCAAAATAAAAAGTAACGAATAGGGGCTGTCCAATAAGTCCCCAAAAAAAGAGCGAAATTGAGAAATCCTT
>CADBNU010000239.1 GCA_902796085.1 Heyndrickxia coagulans | reverse complement strand
TCTCTATTTTTTTCTTGTATATTTCATCTAATATTTCATATAGATTTGTCCGTAATCCTTTTGAAAACTTACGTAATTGATTGATCGTCCTTTTCGGAAAGGTACCTGCTTTCTCGAGTAAATGTAAAAACCATTCAGCAGTAACATAAGCATCACTATCTGCCTGATGTGGCCTGTCATGGTCGAATCCTGCTACAGATGCAATATCACTCAGCTTTAAGCTTTCCATTGTAGGTTCAAATATTCTGGTCATTTCAACAGTATCCAAAACTGGACAATCTAGGAGTGGAAAATGGTTTAACTCTAATTCTTCTTGTAAAAATGTATAATCAAAATGAACGTTATGAGCAACAAAACATGCTCCTTCTAATAACTTGAGTATATCTTCTGCAACCTCATGAAATACCGGTGCTTTTGCAACCCGTTCATTATCAATTCCAGTTAATTCTGTAATAAATGGCGATATCGGTATTTCAGGGTTGATATACGTTGTATATGTATCAACAATTTTTCCTTTTTCAATTACAACTCCTGCAAACTGGATAATACGATCGCCTTTTTTTGGTGAATGCCCTGTTGTTTCAATATCAACAATGACGAATTTATTCAAATTAAACACCTCATAATTCTTAACAAAAAGAACAAATGAAATCTCAATCACTATAATTATGTGATATATCTTTATTACTTATCATATACTTATGTTTCCATAACTAAAAAAACTTTACCATAATTTTTCACATACGAAAAGAAACAAATAATAAACATAAAAAAAGACATTTAGTCAATTGGAGATAGAGATTGACTAAATGTCGAAATAAGATTCCGTGTGTATTTCATTATGAATGAATAGTGCATGATTCAGGTTCAGATTCTATCATTTCAATAATTTTATTTTCTTCATTTAACACGGCTATTTTTGGTTTATGGCGTCTCACATTTTCTTCTGCTATCAGACAATAAGAAATGATAATTATAACATCTCCAGGCTGGACAAGCCGCGCCGCAGCACCGTTTAAACAAATCACACCACTTCCGCGTTTACCTGGAATAATATATGTTTCAAAGCGAGCACCATTATTATTATTTACGATTTGAACTTTTTCATTTGGCAGCATATTCACCGCATCTAACAGATCTTCATCGATTGTAATACTACCTACATAATTTAAATTCGCTTCTGTTACTCGGGCACGATGGAGTTTACCTTTCATCATTGTTCGGTACATTTTGATTCACCTTACCATAGCGTTCTAGTTTAAATTTTAATAATAATGTTGTCGATTAATCTTGCCTTTGAATATTTCACAGCAAGTGCAATGATGATTTTTCCTTCTAACCGGATTAATGGTTGTAATGAAGGAAAGGAATAAATTTCAACATATTCAATGAAACCCTTTATATGAGATTGTAAATATTCTTTTACAGTTGTAATCACAACATTTGGATTACGTTCACCTGCTTGAATTAACTTTTCCCCTTCAAGTAACGATTTGTAAAGGTAGGGAGCTTCCAACCTTTCGTCTGTTGTTAAATTGACATTCCGAGAACTTTTTGCCAGTCCATCATGTTCCCGAACAGTTGCCACAGGACAAAGTGTAATTGGTAAGTTGAAATCACGAATTAATCCATCTACAATCGCTACTTGTTGTGCATCTTTTAAACCAAAATATGCTCGGTTTGGACGAATAATGGAAAATAATTTTAATAAGATAGTTGCCACACCATCAAAATGACCTTTCCGATTTCTACCACATAATACATTTGTTCTTTTTTTTACTGTTAATTGAACGGTCATATCATCAGGGTACATTTCGCTAACCGTTGGATGGAAAATATAATCTGCTCCAGCTTCGTTTGCTAATTTTTTGTCCCTATCAAAGTCTCTTGGATACGTATGATAATCCTCATTAGGACCAAACTGTAATGGATTGACAAATATACTTATAATCACTTTTGAATTTTCTTCTCGAGCTTTTTTTATTAGGGATAAATGCCCTTCATGTAAATAACCCATCGTTGGTACAAATCCTATCGTTTCTCCAGATTGAATGAATTTATTACAAATGTTTTGCATGTCATTAACTGTATCTACCACATGAATCATGATTTTATGCCCCCATATAAACTAGCTAGGACATCATCCTTCATTGAATAGCTTGTTTTTTCATCTGGAAAAATGCCATTTTTCACTTCATGAATAAATGTTTGAATTCCATTAACGATGTTTATTTGGATATTTTCATACTGTTTAACAAATTTCGGAAGCCGATCTACACCATACCCTAGTAAATCATGATAGACTAACACTTGCCCGTCACAAGCAGGACCAGCTCCAATTCCAATAACCGGGATAGATAATTGTTCCGTGATTTCCTTTGCTAATTGACGTGGAACACATTCTAAAACGATTGCAAAAGCACCTGCTTCTTCACATTTTTTTGCATCATCCATTAACTTTTGTGCTGTTTCTACTGTTTTCCCTTGAACTTTATATCCACCTAGAACAGTAACAGATTGCGGTGTTAGACCAATATGGGCAACAACCGGTATTCCTGCAATTCTTAATGCTTTCATATGTTCTAAAATAATGGTTTCAGCACCTTCAAGTTTAACTGCATGAGCACCTCCTTCTTGCATAAGTCTGGCTGCATTTCTTATTGTTTCTTCTTTACTACTATGATAAGTAGCAAATGGGAGATCAGATACGATAAAGGTATCAATTGCTCCTCTTTTAACGGCCTTTGTATGATGGATCATATCTTCAAGTGTTACTTGAATCGTAGAATCGTAGCCTAACATAACCATTCCCAATGAATCCCCGACTAAGATCATATCGACTCCTGCTTGTTCTGCCAATTTTGCTGACGGAAAATCGTAGGCAGTAATCATCGTAATTTTTTCATTGTTTTGTTTCATTTGAAAAAAATCTGTAGTTTGTTTCATAAATCTACTCCTCTCTTTTCATAATTAAGAGGAAATGAAACACTAAACGCACATAAAAAAGGGGCTCCCCCATACAAATATTGAATCTAGCATTCTTTAGCTAAAAAACTATAAATGACTAGATTTGCAATCATATCGTATGGGGGCAGTCCCCTGCCCTTGAAATTCGTATGTTTCATCCCTCCGTCCCGGTCCAAAAAGGCTACAGGCAGATTCTTATTTTAATTTGTTAAAGTTGAACCGTTTGGATACCGCCCACTTCGGTGCAGCTCCAATTTAAATTATAACAAAATTCAAAATGGCTGAATAGCATTTTTCATCAAAATCTCAAAATGCTCTAAAAAAAGAGTTTCTCTTTTACTTTAGTAAAAAAGAAACTCTTTTTTTAGGCGAAATCAATATCTGCAGAAATGATTTCAACGATTTCTCCATTATCTTGTTTTAATAACAAAACTCCTTCATTATTAATACCGAGCGCTACGCCATCAAATGTCCCTTTAACCGTCCTTGCTGAAATACGTTTACCAATGGATACTGCATACGTTTCCCACAAGCTTTTGATTGGTGTAAACCCTTCTGATATATATAAATGAAGTAATTGTTCAATATAATAACAAAGACTTTGAATTAATGATGATCGATTCACCGTTTTCCCTAATTGAATTTTTAAAGAAGTTGCTTTCTTTATAATTTCAGCGGAAAAATCATTTTTGTCTTGATTCACATTTATGCCAATCCCAAGAATAACAGATTGAATGCGATCTTCCTCCGCTTGTAATTCTGTTAATATACCACACACTTTTCGTCCACTTATTAATATATCATTTGGCCACTTTATTTCTGGTGTAATGTGTGTCACTTTTTTAATAGCTTGAACAACAGCAACTGCAGAAAGTAAAGTTAATTGGGGAGCATGTTGAATTTGGATATCCGGTCGAAGAATAAAACTTGCCCAAATACCTGTTCCTTTTGGAGAGTACCATTTTCTAACCATTCTTCCTCTTCCCTCTGTTTGCTCATCAGCGACGATTAATGTTCCATGTTTTGCACCATTCATCGCATACTCTTTTGCAACCTTTTGGGTAGATGTAACTGACTCAAAAAAATAAACAGATCGACCGATTTCTTCCGTTTCTAGACCAAGGTATATTTCGTTTTCGGACAACTTATTTGACTGTTCCAGCAAACGGTATCCTTTCTTTCGTACAGCTTCTACATGAAACCCGTCCTTTTTTAAGTCTTCAATATGTTTCCATATCGCAGTACGGCTACAGCCAATGTTTTGAGCTAATTTTTCTCCAGAGATGAACTTTCCGTTTGCATTTTTAAACGCATCTAAAAGGGCTTGTCTTACATTTGATTTCACGAATTAAACCACTCCTTGATATGCTCCTTGTCATTCCTTACTTCACCACGAACAACAGCGACTTCAATTTTTTCTAGAGCATCACGAATCCATGGTCCACTATTTCTCTTAACCCATTTCATAAGGTCATTGCCATTCACAGCTAATTCATTACGATGTTTAATCGGTAAAGTATTGTATATTTGTTGAATCTTATCTATTCTAGGAGAAACTTCAATTTCATGCATCGCACAATAAATTCTCTCTGTAGAAAGGGCAGTATCTAATCCTGTATAATAAATTGCTTCTTTTGTCCACTCTTCTGTTTCTCTTTTCTTAAATGCTTGAATCATTTGATTAATTTTCCTTATCATTTTTACCGGCATTTTCCATTTTCTTAAAAAATTCTCCGTTGGCTCTTTCTCAATTGAAATTAGAAAAATAGCCCACACTTCTAATTCATTAAGATATTTATTTTCGATTATCCGAGCTGTTTCATTAATTTCTTTACTATACTCCGCAAAACCAGGTAAATATTGATATAGATTACTTTCAACTATGAGTTCTAATGCTTTGCTACGATTTTCACCCTTTAAAAGTTTCATAAATTCTATATATATACGTTCAATGGAAATATGTTGAAGTAAAGGAGCCAGACGTTTAATTGCTTCATATGTTTTTTTATCTAACGTAAAGGATAACTGACTGACAAAACGAACTCCCCTCATCATACGAAGGGCATCTTCATTAAAACGATCTTCAGCGTTTCCTACAGTACAAATTATTTTATCTTTTATATCCTCTTGTCCGTTATATGGATCGATTAATGTACCGTCTTTCGTCATTGCTATGGCATTCATTGTAAAATCACGACGTTTCAAATCCTCTTCAAGGGATCGGATAAACGTTACTTCTTTTGGTCTTCGAAAGTCAACATATTCATCTTCCGTTCGGAACGTCGTAATTTCATAATTTTCACCACAATAAACAACAATTACAGTACCATGTTCAATACCAACATCAAACGTTTTCGGAAATATTTGCTTTATTTCTTCGGGAAACGCACTTGTTGCAATATCCACATCTTCAATCGGTTTATTTAATAGATAATCACGAACCGATCCTCCAACAAAATACGCTTCAAATCCTGCTTGTTCAATTTTTTCAAGAATCGGAGCAGCTTTTTTAAATTTCTCCATCATTTAATTTTTCATCCATTTCTAGTATTTGATAATAAATATCTTCATAATAACGAACAATTTGTTCGGAAGAAAATCTGTTAATTGCACGATTTATACTTTCATTTGAAAATTTTTCATAAAGCTGTTGATCTTGTAAAAGCTTTATCGCAGATTTAGCAATTTGTTCAATATTTCCTAATTCGCATACATAGCCTGTCTTACCATGTTCAATCACTTCAGGTATACCACCAATATTCGTCCCTATAACAGGGGTGCCACAAGCCATCGCTTCCAAAGCAACAAGTCCAAAACTTTCTTTTTCAGATAATAATAATAGAATGTCGCTAATTGAATATAATTCAACTAAATTATCTTGCTTACCTAAAAAAATTACGGATTCATTTAATTGTAACTGATCCACAATCTTTTCGATTTTAGCCATTTCCGGTCCATCTCCGACAAGTAATAATTTAGCCGGTATCTCATCTCTAATTTTTGCAAAAGTATAAATGACATCTTTAACCCGTTTAACAGGCCGAAAATTTGATACATGAATGATAACTTTTTCATTGTCATCAATACGAAAGTTTTCCTTCAAGTATTGACTTGTTTTATTCATATAAATTCGCTCATCAACAAAATTATAAACAACATGAATATATTTTCTCGATGTAATTAATTTCTGAGTTTCGCAGACAAGTGCTTTTGAAACGGCAGTTACCGCATCTGATTTTTCAATTCCGTATTGGATTGCACTTTTTAAAGATGGATCTTGACCTAATACGGTTATATCAGTTCCGTGTAAAGTTGTGACAATTTTAAAGTCATAATCTGCCATTTGTCGTGCTAATAAAGCACATATAGCATGAGGTATGGCATAATGCGCATGAACAATATGTAGTTTTTCCCGATGTACAACTTCTGCAATTTTACTTGCTAACTGAATATCATAAGGCGGATAATGAAAAACAGAGTATTGATTAATTTCAACTTGATGATAAAAAATATTGGGATAAAGCTTTTTTAATCGAAAGGGAATACTAGATGAAATAAAATGAATTTCATGTCCCCTTTCTGCTAATAATTTGCCTAACTCAGTAGCAATAACCCCAGAGCCGCCAACTGTGGGATAACATATAATTCCGATTTTTAGTTTCATTTCTATCCCCCAGTTTATCACTTATATATTTATATTAAGCATCAGGCAGACGAGCATGAAGTGACCAGTGGTAGCAACCTCTTCTTTTAAATCATAATCCTAAAAAATGTATCTTTAAAACTATACACCACTGAAAAATAGAAATATATTTTTAACCGCCGCCTTAAGCTTTAAGCAAAATACAACCCACATACTAGCGATATCATTATAAAAGAAAATATGACTACAGCTAACTTCAATTTTTTATATAAAAAATTCAAAACATTACCGCATATCTTTAATGACTTTTCTCCAATCAACATCACCACGTTGGAGGCCACGAATTAATACCTCGGCAGTTCCCATATTAGTTGCGACAGGAACATTATACACGTCACATAATCGAATTAAAGCTGTAACATCTGGTTCATGAGGTTGGGCTGTTAATGGATCACGGAAAAAGAATACAATATCCATATCATTTTTAGCAATCATTGCTCCTATTTCTTGATCTCCACCTAACGGTCCCGATTGGAAACGTTCGATTGTAAGACCAGTTGCTTCTTGTATGCGTAATCCTGTCGTACCTGTTGCATACAATGTATGTTGTTCGAACACATCTTTATATGCTAATACGAATTGTACTAAGTCTGATTTCTTTTTATCATGGGCTATTAATGCGATGTTCATAGGTAAACACTCCTGTTGGATCAGTTTATAATTATCGTTTTTTTTCATTAATCGAGAATATTTTCTAAACCATAAACAAAATAGTCTAAGTTCATAACGGCTTCAATAGATAATTTTACACCTGTCATAAATGATGCTCGATTGTATGAATCATGACGTATCGTTAATGTTTCTCCAAGTCCTCCTAACATCACGGTTTGATGTGCAATTAATCCTGGTAATCGAACACTATGAATACGCATGCCTGACATATCTGCTCCCCTTGACCCTTTCAACTTTTCAATCTCTTCAGGATGACCTTGTTTTTTAGGTATACGAACATTTTCAATCATTTGTGCCGTTTTTATTGCGGTTCCACTAGGGGCATCTAACTTTTGGTTATGGTGCATTTCAATAATTTCCACATCTTGGAAATATTTTGCAGCCATTTGTGAAAACTTCATCATTAAAACAGCTCCTATTGCAAAATTCGGTGCGATAATGCAACCAATTTTAGCTTCATCAGCTTTAATTTTTAATTCTTCTAATTCATTCTTGTTCAAACCAGTAGTTCCTACAACCGGACGAACTTTATATGCTAAAGCTGTTTTAATATGTTCAAACGCAGCTTGAGGAACAGAAAGTTCTACAAGACAGTCTGGTTTTGTCTCTTCTATGCATTGTTTTAAATCTGTATAAACGGTACAATCAATTTGATTAAACTCAACATCAACTTCATACAATTTTTTTCCTTCGTTTATTCGATCAACAACACCAACTAATTCGAAGTTGTCGTTGCTAGTTACCATTTTAACCGCTTCTTTTCCCATTCTTCCTCTTGGTCCAGAAATAATGACTTTAATTGGATTTGCCATTTTTTTCCTCCTCTATTTTTGTCCAACGATTTGCATCTCTTGTTCGAAATTTTTCCATCACTCGTTCATGAGCTTCTTCTAAATTAATATTTAACGCGTTTGCAAAGCAAATTAAAACGAATAATAAGTCTCCTAATTCTTCTTCTACTGTCTTTTCCTTTTCAGTCGATTTTTTTGGCTTTTCACCATAATAATGATTGACCTCTCGTGCAAGCTCACCTAATTCCTCCGTCAACCGTGCGAGCATCGCCAATGGACTAAAATATCCTTCTTTAAATTGTGATATGTATTCATCGACATCTTTTTGCAACTCTTCTATCGTTTTCAATTTAGCCACTCCAATCTAGTAAATAAAACAATAATATAATGTAACTGCAAAAGATGAAAATGTATAGGAATATCAAATCATGAAAGTATAAAAATAAGAGATCATTGTTCGATTCATGTCAATTGTTGCCAGATTATATTGTATCATAATTAGAAAGGATTAGAAAAATGTCACAGAACATTAAAGTAAAAAATATTTTCGTTATTTTAATTGGTACTTCTATTTTCTCATTTGGACTTGTTCATTTCAATATGGAAAACAATCTTGCAGAAGGTGGATTTACAGGGATTACTTTATTACTTTACTTTCTGTTTAAGATTAATCCTTCAATCAGTAATTTAATATTAAACGTACCTATATTCTTTATTGGTTGGAAAGTACTAGGTAGAACCGCATTTATATATACGGTTATCGGCACCATTAGTCTATCTTTTTTTCTTGAAGTTTTTCAACGATATAAAATAGAAATACCATTAGGAAACGATATGCTGTTAATTTCAATTATCGCTGGGATTTTCATTGGGTTTGGACTTGGGATCGTCTTTCGTGCAGGTGGAACAACTGGAGGTTCAGATATTGTCGCTAGACTTGTGAATAAGTTTTTCGGTTTACCAATGGGAAAAACAATGTTTTTATTTGATGCTGCTGTTATTACTCTCTCACTTCTAACCTATTTAACACTTCAGCAAGGAATCTATACATTGATAGCTGTATTTATCGGGGCGAAAATCATTGACTTTATCCAGGAAGGTGCCTACTCAGGAAGAGGTGCAATTATTATTTCTAAGCATTACGAAAAGATTGCTAAACAAATTATGATTGAACTAGACCGTGGTATAACTATCTTAGATGGAGAAGGTTTTTTTACACAAGAAAAAAAGAAAGTTTTATATTGTGTAGTTGGAAAAAGACAAATAAATCAAGTAAAAAGAATTGCGTTAACCATTGATCCTTATGCTTTTGTTTCAATCACGCACGTGCATGAAGTGATTGGAGAAGGATTTACATTAGATAAAGAAAAGTAATCGTTGAAATTTTCTACCATTTTAAAAAGCTGCCCAAAGGGCAGCT
>CADBNU010000238.1 GCA_902796085.1 Heyndrickxia coagulans | reverse complement strand
TAAATCATCAGCAAATACTTCAAGTTTATAGCTTTTCATACCATAAGTATTTAAAATAGCTCTAAAGTATTTTTCAGCCTGTTCCTTGTATTGAGTTTTTTCAATTCTAACTGTAAGGACTTTTTCTGGACTAAACCTATTCCGTGTACAGTATATTACTCTTGTATGTCATCAAAAACTTGATCAAAAAACATTTTATCAATACAGTTTGTATTTTCATTTCCTTTAAATTCATCGAGTACCATAATTAACATTGTGCATAATCCTATTATGATCTTCTTCATAAAAAACACCTCTCCATTTATTTATCCCAGTAATTTTTGATTTCCTACTTAAAGTAACTTTCCGTTAGTAAAAAAAGGCACTTTTCCTTATATAAGAAAAGTACCCTGTTAGTTTAAAGTCATGTCACCTATAAAAAATAAGAACATAATTAAAAATGTATAAGAACATAATTAAAAATGTAATTGAAGCTAACCATTCGTGAAAATATCCCTTATTCTCTTTTTTATAAATCCATTCTTCAATTCCTCGGAACAAATATGTTAATGTGAAATACATAGTCATAGAAAGACTAACTGAATAAAGAAAATAGTCAAAAAGTGCATAAAGACTAATTATGAATAAGACCATAAGGATTATTTCAACAGCAATAAAGCCTTTTTTTCTTCCTTTTGAGAACACTCCTATTTTTGTTCTTTTGATGTCCAATCTTCTAACAAAATATTCTGATATAAGAAGTTGGAATACAAAGATTATTACCAGTCCTAAAATTGTTGTACCTAAGCCCACAAAATTCCTCCACTTTAAAATAGTATACTTTTATTTTACCATAAAATTCCAACACATTTTATCACAATCCTCCCCTTTAATCAGATAAGACGCCATTGTGAAGTGTTGTGTTAAAGTCCCCCGTTTGTTGAATTAAGTTAGAGAGCTATATATGAATTCTTTTGAATAAATCATTGGAGCTTTGCTTTATATTATTTTTTTCTGGATTCATATGCGGAATGAATCCTTTTTATGTGTTTGTTTTATTGAAAGTGAAAACTCCGATTAAATATAAAATAAGTGAACTAAATAGTAATACAACGACACCTGAACTTATCCCGATAGAATTGTTATTGAGTATAGTAGCAATTTCGCCATTGATGATTTTTCCACTGTTTAAATATGTGAACGGTAGAAGATGAGTAAAATGCGAAATTTTGTCCATTGTACTTACGAAATTTCCAGCTATTGAAGTTCCTATAGTTAATACAATCAGATGGACGTTACCACCCTGTACTGGCTCAATTTTATTATAATGATAAATTTAATTCCTCTTTTCTATATCATCTTCTTGATAAAAGCCCTTTTTACTCGGTTTCAATATTGAAACTGAAAAAATAAAAGATGATAGCAGCATAACTAGTGCCAACACTACTATTGTAAGTCGTAAGTTTATAAGATCTGCAATGAAACCTATAAATAAAAGAAATTTTACTTGAGCAACACTTTGGATGAACTGATAGATACTTGTAACTCTTCCCATTACATGAGTAGGAACATTATTTTGATAGAAGGTCATAATTCCTGCATTTAAAAACACATTAAAAAAACCTAAGATTACAAAACCAACAACAATCGATGTAAAAGACCATGAAAAGGCATAGATTGTATAACCAAAAGTCATCATGATTAGACCGATACAAATCATATATCTAAGTGAGAATTTATTTGAGAAAACTGACAATAAAAAAGCTCCTACAACCGATCCGATTCCCGTTATACTAATTAATAAGCTATAATCAAGTTCGGAAAGACCTACTACTTGTTGAGTGAAAACGACTTCTTGTGCATCCATGGCAAAAGAAAAAATCATAATCATAATATAACCTAGATAAACAAAAGAGACATATTTATTGTTGACCATGAATTTCTTCACAATCGTAAAGTCATGAATCACTTGAGTAATTGTCAATGTCGGAATTGATTCTTTATCAATGTTTTCTTTTTCTGGTAGAAAAAATAATAAAATTGCCGAAATCAGAAAGAAGAAAGCATTTAGCCACAATGTTATTTCAACAGAGGTTATGAAAATAAGTGATCCACCGATTGCTGGTCCTATTATAAACGCCCCAGAACTAGTAAAGGATTGAATAGAGTTAAAACGTTTTCTTTTTTCTTTTGGAACTAATATAGCAATATACGTCATCGAAGATGGATTAAAAAATGCTTTTGCCACACTTAAGACAACTAAAATTCCATATATAAATGCCATGTTTGATGCGAATGGAATTAAGCAGATGAAAACAGATCTGACTATGTACGTTACAATAATTACTTTTCTCTTGCTGCGATAATC
>CADBNU010000237.1 GCA_902796085.1 Heyndrickxia coagulans | reverse complement strand
ATACCAAGATCTTTTATAATTTGTTCCAGAATTTCTTCATTGCTTCCGGTCCCGCCTAATTGTTTTAGTGCATGAAACGTTACTTGTAAAAGCTTATTGCTTCGCGGAATTCTTGGATCTACCGGCTGTCTTTTTGTCTTACTAGCCATTTTCTATTCTCCTTGAAAACTCAAAAAATATTATGAAATTTTCTTACTAACATTAGATCACATCCCGAAAAAAATAACAAGATCAAAAATAAAATGAATTAAATATTATTATGGTTCTTACGAAAACCCGTTTGATAATAGTTGTAGGATAATCCATAATCTCCACTCTCATGCAATTAATATTTACTGTAGTTCAGTCTTTGCTATCAGGTGCTTCCAATTAGAAACTATCTTTAAATTATTAAGATTCAATGGCCTTTAGTTTTTATGCATGCTTTCATTGCAAGGTTTGTCGTTATCACGACCAGAGCTGAAGAAAAATCCAACTTTATCGCGTGTGTTGTTTCATTTTTTCTATTTTCGCTTTATTTATTTTTATGTTGTTTCCTAAATATTTAATTTACAAAAACCACAATTTATTATATAATTAAATAGATTGTAACTTGTAATATCTTACAGTGTTGTTAATGCGTTTTTGTGGTCATTATTGATAAAGCATATTTACGTCAAAATGTCAAGAACTTTCTTGCGCAAGGATTGTAATAATAGAACTGCACTCGAAAACTCTATATAGAATTTTCGAGATGCAGTTCTTCTGTTAAAGTATTAACTTTCTATCGAAAAGGTCTGGGAAGATAATAATGATTAGTGTTGATAACAATAGCATGCAAAATATTGATGTTGAAGCTGTTTGGAATGACAGTGAAGAACAAGAATTGCTTATGCATACTATTCATGTATATCCGGCAAAATTTCCTGCTTTTATTGCTACAAAAGCGTTTGAATATGCAGAGAATGAAGGAGTGCATATTGGTAAGACAGCAGACATTTTTTGTGGTTGTGGTACTGTAGCGTTGGAAGCTAAGGTTCATGGAAAGGACTTCTGGGGTTGTGATATTAATCCTGTTGCAACTTTAATTGCTAAAACTAAAAGTTCTTCATATGACTTAATGTTATTAAATCAGTATTATGAGTCTGTAAAAGAGGGATACCAAAATGAGCCCTCTCAAAACGATGTTTACTCTTGTGCAAATAATCGATTGAAATATTGGTATACAGAAAATAGTTATATAGATCTTTATAAGTTAAAAATGTTAATCGAAAAAGAAGTTCCTGAAGGAAAATACCGAGAAGCTTTTTTATGCCTTTTTTCTTCAATTCTTAAAACAACTTCGCGGTGGTTGACAAAATCAATTAAACCGCAGGTTGATCCAAATAAAGAAGAAAAAGATGTTTGGAATATATTTGAAAAGAATTATAACAAATTTATTAAAGCTGTAGATGAAATCGCATTACTTAGAAACACTAAAGCAGATATACAAATACATACGTGCAATTTTCTTGAAACAAATAACGCTCCCAATGTAGATTTAATTGTTTCTAGTCCTCCATATGTTACGTCTTATGAATATGCAGATTTACATCAATTATCTACACTATGGTTGCAATACGCAGATGATTATAAAAAACTTCGTCAAGGTTCTATTGGCAGTACTTATAATAGTGTTAATTACTCCATAAACCATGACTTATTGAATGAAGTTGGAAGACGGATTATTAATGATTTGGAGGCTGGAGATGCTTCTAAGGCTAAAATCCGGGCTGTTGCAAGATACTATATCGACATGCAAAGCGCTGTAGAAAAATGTGCTTGTATGCTTAACAAGGGTGGAATGGTGTTTTTTGTTGTAGGAGACACTGAATATAAAGGTGTTCAAATTTTAAATTCAGAACATCTTATTCACTCTATGATAAACGCAGGATTTCGTGATATAAAGGCTACCAAAAGAACCATATCAAAAAAAATGTTAACTCCTTATCGTGATGCAGCAGGAAAATTTTCTTCAGATAAAAGTAACCGTACTATCTATCACGAAGAATATATTATCACCGGAAGGATGTGGAAAAATTGAGCGAAAAGCTGACAATAAGACCATATGCCCGTTTAATAACTATGCTAGGTGATCAGCTCATAAAAAATGAAGTAATTGCTCTCGTTGAATTAATAAAAAATTCGTATGATGCAGATGCATCTTGGGTGAAGGTTAGTTTTATTGATTTTAATTCCGATTACAGTTCAAATGATAATTCCAAGATTATTATTGAGGATGACGGCTGCGGTATGGATGCAGACATTTTACGCAACCATTGGTTAAATCCTGCAACTCCGGAAAAACTTCGAAGAAAAAAAGTTAATGCAAGAACTGCGAAAGGACGTATTTTACAAGGAGAAAAAGGGATTGGTAGATTTGCTGTTTTTAAATTAGGAAAAAACATAAAAATCGTTTCTCGTAGGCAACAAAAGAATGAAGATGGTAAATTTATTGATCGTGGTGAAAATAAAGAAAATACTTTAATATATGATTTTTCAAAGTATGATGATAATTTTTTGAGTGAAAATGGCCAAAGCAGAGATATCTTTCTCGAAAATCTTGAAATAGAACTTTTACAAAGTTCACCTCAACAAATTGTTGAAAAAGATGTTACACTTGGCATTACGAAACAAAAAAGGAAACCTTATGGAACCATTATAGAAATTACTGGAATAAAGACAAAATGGACCTCTGCAAAAGTTAATAAGGTGCAAAAAGAAATTGGCAAATTACAACCTATTTTCCAACATAATACTGGTGATTTTACTGTTTGGATATACAATAACCAGAACATACATGAAGCACAAGAACGCTATAAAGAAAAACTATATAATTGTTTGGAGAATAATGCTGTATTTCAAATTACTGATGGATTCTATTCAAATGAAAATAATAACGTCGAATTTAAGCTTAATGGAGAATTAATTAAGTTTAATTTTGAAAATGAAGAAATTAAAGGGCTCCGTAAGGCGAAACGATTTGCAGAAAATAAATATAAACCGGATTGCGGAAGTTTTCATTTTGAATTTTATATTTTTGATTTTAACGCAGATTCTGAAAGTTCACCAAAGTATTATCTTGGAATGGAAGAGAAAAAGATGATACGTGAACACAGAATTTATTTATATCGTGACGGGATTAGGGTTATGCCTTATGGTGATCCAGATGATGACTGGTTAAGACTTGATATGGACAGAGGAACTGTTCGGGCCAATGAATTTTTCAGCAATGATCAGATCGTAGGGTGTGTATATATTACCCAAAAGGATAACCCGAAGCTAATTGATAAAACAAACCGGGAAGGACTCATAGAAGAAGACCATGCCCTGCAAGACTTTATCACGGTTTTGCAGATTATTTTGGGATATTTACGTTCAAAACCATTTGCACGCTATTTAATTGATAAAGAACATAAAAAATTAATTAACAGTATTAAACAAGGAAAACCACTTGAACTTATTGAAACAGCAAAGAAAAAATACTCCGGAGACAAAAATATTACAGCTTTTCTCACATCTTTCGAACGCAGTTACTCGCAGGAAAGAAAAGTCTTGCAAGATCGGATTAACAAAACAGAAAATTTAGCTGCTGTAGGATTATCGGTTGAAACTGCATCGCATGATGTCATGTTATTTTTAAAGAAAGGATTAGAGTACATTGATTCTTTGGTTAAAGAGAGTTTTATCGGCGAAACTTTTGATGCGAAAGAATTAACATCACGATTGACTCTCATAAGAGGCACTTTTTCTATGGTTGAAACAATGATGAAAGATATCCAGTTGCTCTTCCCATCAACAAAATCAAAAACCAAAAAAATAAATGTGAAAGACATTATAGATAAAGTTAAAAGTCTGTATAGGCGCCAATTCAAGGAGGCTTGCATAAACGTTAACATAGAAAGTACAGTACATCCTTTAATTGTTAAGACAACGGATGCAGTTCTATTACAAGTATTCATAAATTTGTTTGACAACGCTCTGTATTGGCTAAAAACTGTAGATAGAGAAAGAAAAATTAATATTATTATTGATGGTGATAAACAGAGAGTTATCTTTTCTGATAACGGGCCAGGGGTAAAAGATGATGATATTAATTATATTTTTGAAGCTTTTTATTCTGGAAAAGGTGAAGAAGGAAGAGGTTTGGGCCTTTATATAGCAAGGCAGTTATTAGATAGATATGATTATACTATTGATTTGGCAGAATTCTCTAAAGATCGTATTTTAGAAGGCGCTAATTTTGTGCTTGAGTTTGCAAGAGAGGATTGATTTTAGATGGAAATAGAAGAGCTTTTTAAAGGAATCGCTGTCATTATTGATGATGAAATCGACGATCCCAGTTCCGGAATAAGCAAAATTAAAACTTTAATTCAAAATAAAAATATCCCCGTTGTTACATATAAAGAAATACCTGATAAAGAAATAATACCTGCTTTGGCAAATTCGCCATTCATTATTGTTGACTGGGATTATACGTATGGTGCTTTAGGTATTGATACTGAAAATGGAGAACGAATCTCCATGCCATCTGATTACAAAGAATACCAAGAAAAAATAGTAATTGATTTTTTGACTGATGTTATTAATAATTTTTTTGTACCAGTATTTTTATTTACATCACAGGATATTGATTCGATTAAGATTTCGTTGGATGCTGCAGGACTTTGGCAAAAAGATGAGAACAGGAACAGAATTTTTATAAAGGATAAAAAAGAACTACTCAAAGAAACGGATTTGTTTAATACTATAGAAAACTGGCTAAGGAGCATGCCGCCTGCTTATGTACTAAAAATATGGGAATTACAAGCTAAAAAAGCAAAAAATAATATGTTTTTAGATATGTATAATCATTCACCATATTGGGTTGAAATTTTATGGAGAATGATGAAAAACGACGTTGTTGATTATCAACATGAGTTTGGTGAATTTATTACGAGATCTCTCTGCAATCGAATGGAGAAATGTGAATTTGAGGAAGATATAATTAGTAGAGAAAGCGAAACAAATTTCGTTACCATGCAGAGCTATGAGGACATGAATGACGAAGAAGAAACTCTGCCGCCAGATGAATTACATCGTGTTTTGGAAGGGGAACGGTATTTTACGTATAAACAAGATTTGCTACCTAAACAGTTTTATACGGGAGATCTATTTAAAGAAGGAAATAATTATTATTTAAATATTAGAGCGCAGTGTGACTTGGCACGTGAAAATGGAGGTGACTATGATCCAATTTTATATCTTATTAAGGGTAAAAAATTAAGGGATAAAGATATACGCCTTGATTCACTAGAATTGAAATCAGACTGTTCATTGAGTTTTGGATCAGGAACAACTGTATCCTTGGTTAAAATAGCTGAAATTTGTCAGAATGAAACTCAATTAAATGAAATTAACAAAAAAATTTATAATCATGAAAATAAAATATTGTTGAGACATGGAACATTTATTGAAAGGGCTGATAAGGTAATTGTTAGCTGTATCGCTGGAGAAAAAGCGATTCAATTTTCTTTTGAGTTAACTGTTAAAAAATCGTCAGAATTAGAAGCTAAGAGAATAGGACGAATACTTCCTCCTTACATTACTCGAATACAACAACGTTGCGCTCAATATGCCATAAGGGAAGGTGTTATGCCAATTCCAGAAGAACTATTTAGATAAGTTTTACGTTATGCGGACGCACAAAACACTAGTTTTCTGATCTTTAAAGAGTTTAATTGTTATTGGTCGTTAAATAATTGAACTGCCGCAGTATCTGCCTGAAACATGGCAGATGATTTTTATAGTAACACTCTCGTTTACCTCGCAAGATACATTGGTTTATTAGTGATATTTAAAATCTTCTCCCTTTCCTTGCCTCCACCGCCAAAACGCGCTACAATAATCTTGCGGAAGATGTTGCCTCGAGTCGGAAAGCCGGGGTAAAATTTGAAACAAATT